>JACVCA010000291.1 GCA_016742295.1 Alphaproteobacteria bacterium
AAAGGGAAATCGCGGCACAAAAGGAATTTATGACCCGGATTGGTTTTTTAAAACCTATAAAAAGCGAGCTACCCGAAACCGGGTTACCTTTAAGTCCTAAGCATTGGCGTGAAGCTAATCTCATTACAATTTCTTATGGATATGGGCTATCAATGACGCCTTTACAAGTGGGTGCTGCAGTGGCTGGTGTTGCTAATCATGGAATAATGTGCACCCCAACCCTGCTAAAATCATCTGATGTTTCCAGACCGGGGAAACGAATCGTTTCGCCTGACACTTCAGCAAAGGTGCTTGAGATGATGCGCCTTGTCGTTCAAGAAGGGACGGGCCGAAAGGCTTCGGTTCCAGGGATCACAGTTATGGGGAAAACTGGAACTTCTAATAACCGTAAAGCCCATGGCCGAGGATATCAAAAGAAAGATGTTCGCACTTCATTTGTAGGAGTTTTTCCAAACAAACCTAAATATATGGTATTTATTATGATGGACAGCCCAAAAGCTACCAAAACAACCTATGGATTCAATACGGCAGGTTGGAATTCTGCTGCTGTAGCCGGCCGTGTGATCAAGCGTATGGCAACGATTGTGGGGATACTCCCTCAGTTTGAACCAGAGGAAGGACAGTCTCTCATCCGTCAAGTGACACTGCGGCGCTAAATGATGAAAATTCAACAGTTAATTGAGCTTTTAAAACCCGAACGTGTTTTAGGAAAAGTTGAGGCCTTTCTAGACCTAAGGGGTCTGAGTCTTGATTCTAGGGAGGTCGTACCTGGAGACGTCTTTGCAGCTTTACCATCAATGCGATCAGGAGCGGTGCCGGGTTATGCTTATATTCAAGAGGCAGTGCAGCGCGGTGCAGTGGCGATTCTTACACACATTGAAAATATGGAGCTTCATTCAAATCAACCAATCCCTGTTTTAGGATTTCAAAACCCTCTGCAAGCCGTCTCTAAGGCTGCAGCCTCAATCTATGAGCGTCAGCCTGAAGTTGTGGTAGCGGTCACGGGAACAAATGGTAAAAGTTCGGTTGTTCATTTTGCCAATCAAATCTGGCACCGTCTCAGGTATCGATCTGCATCAATTGGAACGCTCGGAGTTATGGCTGAGCTTGGTGAGTTTGATCATGTGAGCTCAGCAAATCTCACAACGCCAGATGCAGTAGCCCTTCATAAACTTCTATATCAGCTAGCTGGATTAGGGGTTTCACATTTAGCAATTGAGGCCTCAAGTCATGGTCTGGATCAATATCGGCTTGATGGTGTCAAACTAAGTGCTGCTGGTTTTACGAATTTATCCCAAGATCATTATGATTATCATAAAACAAAAGCTGCTTATTTTAATGCTAAAAAGCGCTTGTTTACAGAGCTTTTATCAAGTGCATCTTCAGCAGTTCTTAATGCGGATATCCCAGAATATACTGAATTACTTGAGATTTGCACCCAACGTCATCATAGACTTATGAGCTATGGTATGAACGGAGCAGATATCAGGGTTGAAAAACAAAAATTTAATGCTAACAATCAAGAGTTAAAGCTTAAAGTTTTTGGTACTCCCTATAATATAGACTTTCCTCTTTTAGGCCATTTTCAACTTGCAAATGCTTTGTGTGCCCTAGGTCTTGTTATTGGAGCAGGTGGAGATGTTAGGGGTTCCGTGAGTAGCCTTGCATATTTTCAAGGTGTAAAAGGTAGGCTCGAATATGTAGGGCAATTTAGAGGAGGGCGTATTTATATAGACTATGCCCATACGCCTGATGCACTTAAGACAGTGTTAAAAGCTTTAAGAGTACATTGTGAAAGCAAACTCGCCGTGGTCTTTGGATGCGGAGGTGATATGTATCAAGATA
>JACVCA010000292.1 GCA_016742295.1 Alphaproteobacteria bacterium
AAGTTCCTGTCTTTTCTCCAAATAAACTTTGCAGTAACATACATAAAGGGATAAAAAGACGCGGCATTAACTGTACAAAACGAGTGTAGCTCAATAAGGTTGGAAAATCCTGTTTATGCAAATGCATGATGTGGAAGGTGTAAAAATATTTAAAGTTTTTACAAGGACTGAGATGAAAGAGAACCATGATTGTTAGCATTTCGCTTAAACTCATCTGACATGACCGGTCACGCTTTTTCCCGGTATCAATTAACCGATGCTTTTCCCATTCTTCATAAGATTTACAAAATTCATCAAGGCAAAAAAACAAAGCTGTGATATTGTATCCCATAGGCTAAACTCCTTCTTATTTTCTAAGCAATTGTAAGAAAGTTTAGCCTACCATCTTTCTCCCCTTATCCAAAACTGGGGTTAAATAAGTTAATAAATAGTAAAAGAGGTTTTGTCATGATTATGCCTATTAGGTTAAGTTAGATCGCAGAATATAAAATGGGTATTGTCATGCATGGACCTGCCGTGCGAGTCAAGAGAAATATTTGATGAAGTATAAAGCATCAGTCATGCATCCGGCCTTTTTATGAAGATCATATTTATTCTTCTGGCACTAATGGATATTCGAACCCTCTGTATCCCTCTCATATATCCGTATATGGTTCCGTCCTTTTTGTGAAGGATATTTTTCATCATGCAACAAATAGGTAAATTGCTCTCGTATATACGGCATCTTTTTGAGCCATTAATTACTTTGCTCGTGCCCTCATGAAATTCCGCACACTGGCACCTCTTCGGCTTCTCGGCCAATAAATGGCCTCCGGATATATCAGGTTTTGCTAGTATCGGTTTTACCGGCACCGTCAAGTTAACTCAAGAAGGTTAAAACATGCCTTGATTTGGGAAATTTAGGCGCAAAGTAGCTGTTGAGCTGCTTCTATCCAGATAGCACAAGCAGCTGCAAAGGCGGCTTTTCGTTCAGGTGCCTTATTTACATAACGACCAACATCAACAGCAAAAAGATTACGAATCTTTCCCATTAAGGAAAGCATCTTCTGGGCACCTTTGGGAGATTTAAACTTGATCAAGCATTTTTCTTTTCGTCGGGTAGGCTGGTGAGCATTTTCTGCGCGATTGTTTAATCTTTTATGTGTCCTATGCTCGGCCTGCCGGCACATGATTTGTATGGGCTTTCTGTAGCTTCTCAGTTTATCTGTTACTATAACCCGAGGTACTGGGTAACTTCTTAGCAACCGGCTTAAAAACCGAATTGCTGCTTTTTTATTGCGGTGCTTTTGAAGAAGAACATCAAGTTCATATCCATCCGAATCTACAGCACGCCATAAGATGTAAAATTCCCCATTAATCTTCACGGTCATTTCATCAAGGTGCCATTTATCAGATGGCTCCCTTTCCCGTTTTTTGATTACCTCACAGAAATGACTTGAGAATTTGATGCTCCAGAATCGGATTGTCTCATAACTTACATTAATCCCTCGAAAAGCGAGCTGTTCTTCGATATCCCGGTAACTGTTATTAAAAAGATGATAAAGCCATACAGCTTGGCTGATAATAGATACAGGAAAACGGTGTCGACGGGCAGCAGCTAAGAGGGTCATATTTTATCTCTTCTAGAATTTTCTCCTACTTTAACATACTTCCTTCATACTCCAACTTTAACTTGACGCTGCCTTTTGAGTTTCAAAAATACGGGACATTTAACTAAAGAATGATAGTAGGGGGTTAATGAGCTCATCAAGAGTTCCAGGCGTTTGAATGTGGTGAAAAAGAAGGAGAGAGGATTCAACCATCTCAATGCTTCTTGAAGTAACCTTAG
>JACVCA010000293.1 GCA_016742295.1 Alphaproteobacteria bacterium
GCTTTGACCATCAAGCTCACGAAGCTTGCATTGTACGCATTGAGGAAATCCAAGAATACTACAAGGCTCGTATTGATTATGCCTCACTGGATCAAACAACCACCGGCGTACCCTACAGATCACTGCCTCCAGAACAACTCTATTTGGATCTCAGCACTTGCAATGAATATATTAATGGACGTACGGTTATTATTTTTTCACCTTTTGCAGCTTTGGATTACTCTCACGAGAACTCTCTTGATCTTAACGGACGTCTCAACCTAAAAGAGACAAAAACTGGTTTAAACACAAATGTATTTGAAAATTTAAAGGGCTATGTTCAAAAGCTTCATAAAAAGCGGCAACGCGTACTTATTACGAGTTGCACAAAAGGTTCAGGTGAGCGCTTATTTTCATTGATGCAAGATCATGGGATCAAACCCATTGTAAAAATTAATTCGTGGCAAGAAGCACAAAAATTTCCCCTTAATACTATCTTGCTTACAACCTTAGATATGGGACAAGGTTTCACTTGTCCCACTTTTTCCATCATTACTGAAACTGATCTTTTGGGAGAACGTATGGTACGTACTCCCAAACGAAAACGCCGATCTGATCTGTTTATTAAAGAAGCATCTTCACTTGCACCTGGTGACCTGGTTGTCCATAATGAGCATGGAATCGGTAGATTCATAAGCCTTAAAGTCATTGATGCTGTCAATGCACCCCATGATTGTTTATGTATCGAATATGAGGGTGGAGATAAGCTCTTTGTTCCTGTAGAAAATATTGAAGTTCTCTCACGATATGGAGCGGAAGAGAGTCGAGCGAATTTAGATCGCCTTGGAAGTACGGCATGGCAATCCCGTAAGATACGGATTAAAAACCGCATTAGACATATTGCAGAAGGTTTAATCCAACTTGCTGCAGATCGACATTTCAGAACGGCCGAATCTTTCTCAAAAAGTGAAGGGGCCTTTGATGAGTTTTGCGCTCGCTTTCCTTATGTAGAAACCGAAGATCAAGAACGAGCTATTCAAGAAACTATGGCAGATCTAGCTTCAGGAAAACCTATGGACCGTCTTATATGTGGTGACGTAGGGTTTGGAAAAACCGAAGTTGCTATGCGCACAGCATTTGTTGTTGCTAGTTCTGGCAAACAAGTTGCAATTGTAACTCCCACGACTTTGCTTTGCCGTCAACATTACAAAAATTTTTCAGCTCGATTTCAAGAATTTCCTTTCCGGGTTGAGCAACTATCCCGCCTAGTGAGTCCTCGACAGAGTATAAATATCAAAAAAGACCTGGCGGAAGGTAAAATCAGTATTATCATAGGCACCCATGCTCTTTTATCAAAATCAATTAAGTTTAAAGATCTCGCTTTGGTCATTATCGATGAAGAACAGCATTTTGGCGTAACTCAAAAAGAAAGACTTAAAGAACTTCGATCAAACGTACATGTCTTAACTCTTACTGCCACCCCTATTCCACGAACCCTTCAAATGGCATTGAGCGGAGTACGTGATATGAGCCTGATAGCAACCCCACCTGTTGACAGAATAGCAGTCCGCACGTTTGTTCTACCTTCTGATAATGTCGTAATTCGTGAAGCAATTTTACGTGAACATTATCGAAGCGGTCAGGTATTTTACGTTTGTCCCCGAATTGAAGACCTAACTAAAGTTGCAGAACTTTTAAAAACGATTGTTCCTGAAGTCAGTTTTGCCATTACTCATGGCCAGATGCCAGCTACACAACTTGAAAAGGTCATGCTTGGGTTTTGCGATGGGAAATATGATGTATTACTCTCAACCAATATTATTGAGTCGGGTATTGATATACCT
>JACVCA010000005.1 GCA_016742295.1 Alphaproteobacteria bacterium
GATAATGACTTGAACCTCAGTAGTGCACTATAAAGCTTAATGCTAAAAAGCATTAATGCACCTTTCTTTTGCCTATTCGTGCTTTAAGGTAATTACAAAAGTACCTCACCCGTTTAGAAGAACTTAAATGTACAGGATAACTAAAATAAATAGTAATTTCAGGCTTTTTAATATTTGGAAGTACTTCAATAAAGGGTGATATATCAGTTATTTCCCTGGCGAGAGCAACAATCCCATGACCAAGCTCCGCTGCCCGGTGCATACCTTGAGGTGAATTAATGCAAAAAAAAGGCTCGGGTGATGTATCTTTGAGCTGACCCACTCTTAAGGACCAATTCCCGTCTTCTAGAAAATGAATTCTTTCATTACTGAAAGCAATCAACAGATGATGGTTTAAATCCTCTAGCTTATCGGGCGACCCAAATTTTTCTAGATACCCTTTACTTGCGTATAATCTAAGGTGAACAGAAAAAAGATACTCTTGTACAAGATGGGGATAACCCTGCATATAAGGCCTAATATAGACATCCCCTTTATAGTTTTTGAGTTCTAATTCCTCATCACACCCAATGACAACCAATCGCATTTTAGGATTGTGGGTGATGAAATCAGAAAGATGATCTACCATCCATATGGCGGCAATAGCGGTTGTTGTGGAAATTTTAAGTGTTCCTTGCAGCTCATCACTTTGTTCTTGAATTAACATTTCCGCATAAGCAAATTCATCAAAAACTTTGCTGACAGATTGAAATAACTGTTTACCTTGGCGCGTTAAAATAAGCCCACGGGCATGTCTTTCAAAGAGTTGTGTATTAATTTGATTTTCGAGAATTTGAATACTGCGGCTTAATGCTGGTTGGCTCAGGTGCAATTTTTTTGATGCAGCTGTAATGCCGCCTGCTTGTACTACATAATAAAATAACTTAAATCTGTTCCAGTCTAGGTTTGATTTCATAGGATACATCCTAAAGTCTTCAGGCGATTAAATATGCCAATAAGGAATATTAAGGTAAAATTATCATATAAGTTTTTGAAAATCTAGCTATATTTAAATAATTTATTTTAAATCATCGAGAATTGACTGGCTAAAAAGTTAAGGCTGGTGCGCGTATCTGCGTGTGCCCTTACTACAAAAGTCTAAGTGCTAAGAGGTATTATTAAGCAAAATTTGAAAAATTGGTTCCTCACATTGCTATTATAGGGGGGGTATAGTTGTTTTGCTAAGATAATATAAGTATTTTAAATGTTTGTGCATCTTTATTATCTGATATGATAAAAACACAAATTTAACGCATGACAATTTTTGATAACAAAAGGAAATGAAGGTGATTAGAG
Source organism: Alphaproteobacteria bacterium (assembly GCA_016742295.1). GTDB lineage: Bacteria > Pseudomonadota > Alphaproteobacteria > JAGOMX01 > JAGOMX01 > JACVCA01. Next base: position 1,336 of record JACVCA010000005.1, read on the forward strand.
TTTTATACGTAGGGGTAATGTGGCTAATGTTCTTGTTAGCAGGATCTAATGAGAGCGGTTTTTCTCAATCCGACGATGCTTTTGAGGAAAAAATATTAAACATTTATACGTGGGCTGAGTTTTTACCTCCTTCAATCCTTAAAAAATTTACTGATCAAACTGGAATCCGTATTTCAATTGATTTTTATGAAAGTAATCAAATTTTAGAAACTAAGCTTCTCACCGGTAATTCAAATTACGACGTCGTTTTTCCAACTGCTTCCCCCTATTTGGCCCGACAAGTTCAGCTTGGCATTTATAAGCCCCTTGATAGAGAAAAATTACCTAATTACAAATTTCTGGATCCCGTCATTTTAAAATTTCTTAGAACCGTTGACCCAGGTAATCAGTATGCAGTTCCTTTCTTTTGGGGAATTACTGGGATTGGCTATAATATTAAGCATATCAATACCATTATGCCCAACGCTGTTGTTGATAGCTGGGCCATATTATTTGATCCGCAAATCGTTGCGAAGTTTGCTAAATGCGGGGTATATTTAATTGACGATGAAATTGATTTATTTTCTGCCGCTTTACTTTATTTAGGATTGAATCCTTACAGCGATAAACCTGCCGACCTTCAAAAGGCTTTTGAACTTTTGCTTAAAGTGCGGCCTTATATTAGGCGCTTCGATACTTATCGCGCTATTAGTGATCTCGCCAACAATGAAGCTTGCTTGATTTATAATTGGTCTGCTGATGTTGCCATTGCGCGCCAACGCGCTCGAGAGGCGGGTAGGGGGGTAGAGATTGGCTTTGCCATCCCTAAAGAAGGTACTTTTCTTTGGATTGATACCATTGCAATTCCAATTGATGCACCGCATCCGGAGAATGCCCATATATTTATAAATTTTTTGATGCAACCTGAAATTATTGCAGAATTAACCAATATAGTTTTATTTGCCAATGCCAATAAAGCTTCCAAGCCTTTTGTCAAACCAGAAATCTTGAAGGATCCTGTGGTTTATCCACCCCTTAAGAAGATCAAGCATCTCTATATGGGAACAATGATTACGCGAAATCATGAACGCCAATTGACGCGTGGTCTAACGCGCCTGAAGAGTGGCAGGTGAAGAGCTACCCCTATCAGGTTGTTTTCTTTTTTTTTGATAAAAAAAGGTAGTTTTTCTCTTTTGTAATTGTGGGTTTTAAGGCGTAATCTAAAAAAAGAGAACCGATATCATACTGGTGAGAGGTTAAGATGAACGAGCTTATAACTGTTTATCTCATCGGAATTGCAGGGGTAGGCAAGTATTCAATTGCACAAGAAATAGGTAAGTTCGGCTATAAAGTTGTAGATAATCATCTTATCAATAATCCTATTTTTTCGTTAATAGATTGGGATAGTAATAAACCAATCCCTCTGGACGTATGGGCTGCAATTGATCAAGTAAGAGATATTATCTTTGATTTTATCGCAAGTAATACGCATTCAAATTTTGTTTTTACGAATGAGCTTTTAGAAATAGATTATGATCGAAAGGTTTATGATAAAGTAAAAAATCTGGCTGAAAAGCGAGGTTCATTATTTATTCCAGTAAGAATTACGGCCTCGCAGGACGTGCACGCTAAGCGGATTACAACCCAAAGCCGAGTAAAACGCTTCAAAACGACCAATGTAGAACATATTAAAAAGCATAATCAGCTGATCAATATTCAACATAAAAACTTGCTGCATATCGATACAACAAACTTAAGTGCAGAGCAAGCAGCCTTACATATAATGTCTTTTATTAAAAATCTTAATAAGAAGCCTTAGCCGATTAAACCAGGAAATCGTTAGGTGGTTAGCTACTCTAATACATACTAACTTATACCTTGAGCCTGAAATTGCATATTATTACTCTAAAAATGCTAACTCCTTTTGATTCAAGTATATAAAGCCAATCTACTTAAGCCAATTTTCGATTAGGCTATGACTGGTATCACTCTCGAATGGTGACTTATTGCGGACTTTCTGTGAGTTGTTCTTCTTCTATAGGTGGAACAACCCTTAGAAGGGTGATTTGGTTACGCTGCCTACGCAGAATTTCGAAGTTAAAACCATGTATGCTAAATTTCTGACCTACATGGGGGATTTGGCGGGTTTCATGGAGGACCAGACCCGCAATTGTTGAGGCTTCTTCGTCAGGCAAAGACCACTCAAATTGACGGTTCAAGTCACGGATAGTAACTGTCCCCATTACAAGGACCGATTTATCCTGGGCAACACGGACCCCAGGGATTTCGATATCATGTTCATCGACAATTTCGCCTACGATTTCTTCTAGAATATCCTCAAGCGTAACTACGCCCATGAAGCTGCCGTACTCATCAACCACTAAGGCAAAATGTTCACGACGTTGACGGAAAGCCTGAAGTTGGTCTAGGAGGGCTGTGGTATCAGGAATAAACCATGGCACATTAGAAATCTGCTTTAAATCCACCTTGGAGGGATCACTATCACCAGCTTCTTTAATTGCACGAAACAAAGCTTTGGTGTGTAAAACACCTATAATATTATCAGGATCTCCTTGCCATAAAGGAACCCGAGTATATGGACTATCTAAAAGGTCTTCAATAATTTTATCAATGCCCTGATTGATGTCAATCATCTTGACATTCTTGCGGTGAGTCATAATCTCACCTACTTCAACAACACCAAGGTCAAGAACACTTCGTAACATAGCACGCTCATGCACTGTGTCTTCCCCCGGACCAATATGCATTTCAATTAAACTTCTCAATTCTTCAGTGGTTGTAACACCAGAAGCAACCTTAATCTTAACACCAAATATGCGTAACGAACTGCGCGCAATAAATTCGATAATCTGGGTTAGGGGTGCCAAAAGGTTCATTGTCAGATTTAATACATAAGCAACAAGCCTGGCTAAAGCTTCAGGGTGTTGGACGGCATAAATTTTAGGTAAAACTTCACCATAGAGGATAATCAAAAACCCCATCATAAGGGTGGCATAATAAACACCTGTGCTGCCAAAAATTTCGATAAAGAGGCTGGTGGCAATTGTCGAAGCTGCAACATTAATAAGCGTATTGACGATCATTATAGCACTGATAAGCTGTCCAATATTTTGACGTAGACGGACAATAATACTAGCTCGTGCATCACCCTTTTTGGCTAAGTGATTTAATGTAGCCTTGGAAGAGGCAATAATGGCTGTTTCAGAAGATGAAAAAAGACCTGATAAAAGCAGCAGGACAAAAATAGTAAAGCAGTAGAATAGAAGGCTCATAAGCTCTGATTATCGAGGAAAAACAGGGATATAGAAAGATCCAGCAGGTAGTTTATTGGTTTTCATAAGATTGATATTAGCGTGCAGTTTAGAAGAGATCAATCAAAGTTTTTGATTGGTACGGTTTCAATAGGTATTTAATGGGAAGATGTTTAATGAAAGTATTGAAGGTCCAAGATTAAATAGGAACATTCTTCAGGATTTTTCTTTATTGCTCTTCAGAACCCTACCCTGATTAGGAGGGTCAGGGCACAAAGGTTGTCATTAGTAATAATGCACCTCTACCCCCTGCTTGGAGAGTTTTTCAAGTTCCCGTCTGCCGATATGGCTAATCAAATTACAGTTCACATTGAGATATGTAAGGCCAGTGAGCTTCGACAAGGCCTCGCTACCAACCTCGTTAATCTGGATTTTGGCTACATCGAGAGTTGTAAGACCTGTCAGTTGAGATAAAGCTTCGGCTCCAGTGTTGCCAACCTGATTACCCCTCACACTGAGGGTTGTAAGACAAGTAAGTAAAGACAAAGATTGAAGATCTTCTGACCCCCACCTTTTAAATTTAAGGGTAAAAGACCGAAATGGAAGGAATTTAATCCTATCAATTACTGAAGATAAACTATCCCCTTTCATTGTGCATGACTGCTTTGGCCAAACATGTCTGTCTATGAGCTCCTTCATGCTACGAGAAACACTTCTTACGCTTACCTGGTCATGCCTTTGAAGAGAAGAAATAATCGTAACTGCAAGCTCAGAAGGAAAAGCCCCAAAGCTTCCTTCAACAAGACTAACCTTGTTAGAGGAGGAAGGAGTATATTCATCGTTTGTGTCTGATGCAAACACAGGCATGCTTGATCCTAACAATAGGCTGATTGTAAAGAGAATTGTGTTTAATGTTTTCATGTGATTATTACCTTTCCTAAACTCCTATGAAGTTTTGTAAATCTTATGTTGGATACTTCTTCATCCTCCGCTTTGTATTTTAAGAGGCTGTTGAAAAAATAGTTTCCTATATGTTTGAGATTTTATGTAAATCATGCTAAGTTAGAGGCGTATAAAAATAAGCAATAAAATGCTGCAAGCGTATCAACATTCTTATAGCAGGAGGTTGTCATGGAACGCAAATCAATTTGGCAGAAATTAGACCAATACTTTCATTTTTCATTTTTTTATCTGACGCTTTTTTCGATATTTTTTGTATCTTTTTTAACCCTAAGCCATATATTAATTACAATACCTATCTTAAGCACCCATCATATGATGATAAGTAACCATGGACTATTTTATACCCTTTACCTTACTTCAGCGGGGTTGATTTCAGCTCACGACTTATGGTCTATTTTTCTTCAAGTGACCTCAGTCATAGCGAGCATTGCAGCTGCAACCTATAGTATCTATCATTTGTATAACAATAAATAATGTTCAGCGATTTTAAGAATTTTATTATTCTTGGGCTGGAAGAGGATGATTTTATCTTTTCCAGTCCCATGAATCTCAAATGCTAGTATTTTTCCTTGAAATGGGATTAGTCCGTAAATAAAGGGCTGCGTAGCTTAAAGTGATAGGCGATTAGGCGTGTGATCAGCGCACCTGCTATAACTCCCACTACAGCATAAAAAATTTGGTCAGGCTGGATATCTTCTTCTTTCCAGCTCATAAAGAGTGCTAACATAAATCCCCAAAATAAAGCAATTTCACCATAAAGATCTCCCATTAAGCTCGATATGGAACGTGACGAGCTTACCAGGTCTCTTAAGATTCCCCCACCGGTACTAGTAATAAAAGCCAGAATAGGCGCCCACAACCAAAGGGGCTCACAACGTGCCATTAAGCACACAACAACGCCAATAACTGTAAAACATGCAAGTCCTATAGCATCAAAAAATTCTAAAAGATGGGCAACCCACCAGGCATTTACCTGAGACTTTACTACCGATATCTTTGTTTCATAAGCTGATAAAGCTTTTAAGAGGATATAGCCTATCAAAACAGTTCCTACCACAGCGAGAATATAAATTGGGGTGGTAAGGACACCAATAGGTTTACGGTCTACTATGATATCGCGAATGATTCCACCACCAACCGCAGGAAGAGCAGCAAAAACGAGAGCTCCTAAAATACTGGCACGTACACGGTAGGCCACCATTAAGCCTGAAATTGCAAAGGCAATAGTTCCTAAAATATCAATAATTAAAAACCAAGGCCTATCAACAGTTTGAATAAGGAGAACAGGAAATAAGTACTCTTTAATAATTTTGAAAAAGGCACCCGATTGTTTCAAATTAACAATAGCTTTATTTACTTTCTCTACCACCTCAGGTGAAACGGTTTTTTTACTAAACATAAAATGGATGGGTGTACTTACACCAAGCATAATTTGCTTGATCTCAGAATTAGAGCGTGCACGCCAAGCAACCGTTGATGCCACAATTTGATCAGCGATAAACCCATCAATCTTATGTTCGAGAAGATTGGTAAGGTTATGTTGATCGTCCCCAACCTTGGTAATTAAATGCGCATTGGCAGGATCAGCAATATAGGCATTAATAAGCGGGTCTGCATAGATGAAGCCCTCAATAACTCCCAAGCGCATTTTATTTCGCTTAATTTGACTTAGAAAATCGGCGATATCTTTAAATTTTATATCAGGCGCAATTTTTAGCATATAAAGAACATTTACTTCATTTCTATAAGGTATAGAAAAGTATGCATATTCAGCACGTTGCGAGGTCCATGTTGCACCGGCAGCGATATCACGCTTGCCTTCTTTCATCTCCTTTTGATGCTCTTGCCAAGATACAGCTTCATATTTAACACTGTAACCGGCTTCTTTCATATAAGCTCTAAGCAATTTAACATCTAAGCCTGTGAGCGTAGAAACACCCTCACTTTCTTGAAGATATTGATAGGGGTCCCACGGATACCAACCTGTTTTGAAAGTCTGATTACTTAAAGCTGAGGGTGTCCATGAAATTGATAAAAGCAGTCCAATAAAAGAGACAATAAAGTGAATTCCCCAGGTTTTTAGTATATTTATTTTTAAAGTCATTTTGTTTATGGTTGCTGTAAAGTTAGAGATATGAGTACAATCGTATCATAAGTTAACAAACAAGCGTACATAATTACAGATGGCATATATTGTGACTCAGAAAATTTATTTTATTGGGTTGATCCTACTCTTGCTTCTAGGGACGATAATTGCTTATATTTTATTGGAAAAAGGAACTCCTGTGCCAAAAAAAAATCATGCTAACGAATTAATTTCCAGAAGTATATTCTTGGGAAATCCAGATCGTCTTAAAGTGCGTTTGAGTTCTGATGGAAAGAATATTAGTTTCCTCGCTCCTGAAGCTGGGGTACTAAATATCTGGGTTGCTCCCAAAGATAAGCCCAACCAAGCCCAAGCCATAACTCATTCTGAAAAGCGTGGTATTCCGGATTATTTTTGGGCTTATACCAATCAGCATATTCTTTATATTCAAGATCAAGAAGGCGATGAAAATTGGCATCTCTTTAGCGTAGATATCCAAACCAAGAAAATAAAAAATTTGACCCCTTTTAAAGGAGTTCAAGCGCGTATTGAAAATATCAGTCCTATTTTCCCTAATGAAATTATTATTTCGATGAATAAAAGAGATCCTGTATTTCATGATCTTTATCGTTTGAATATCTTAACCGGTGCTATGACTCTGCTTGAAAAGAATACTGAATTTGCAGGTTATATGGTGGACCATAATTTTCAAGTGAGATTTGCGATGCGGCCGACTGCCGATGGAGGGCAGGAAATGCTTGAAAAAGTTAACAGTAACTGGAAACCCTTTTCTCAAATTGCCGTGGAAGATATCATTACCACATACCCAATGGGATTTAATAAGACTGGCACAATTTTGTACATGAAAGATAGCCGCGGGCGTAATACTGCAGCGCTTTATGAAATCAATCTTAAAACAAAGATTAAGACCTTACTTGCACACGATTCGCAAGCTGATATGAGTGATGTTATCAGCCACCCTTCCGACCATACCATTCAAGCTTTTGCTTCAACTTATGAGCGAAAATCTTGGCAGATTTTAGATACTGCTCTTGAAAAAGATATTAAGTATTTAAACGCCGTTCAGCGAGGTGATATGGAAATTCTTGCCCGTTCTCTCGATGATAATTTTTGGATTGTAGGCTATTTAAATGATCAAGGACCTGTTAGTTATTATTTGTATGATCGCACAGTAGGCCATGCACAGTACTTATTCTCATCAAATAAAAAGCTTGAATCCTTAGATTTAGCACCTATGCATCCTGTGATCATTCCTACGAGAGACGGTTTTAATATGGTTTCTTACCTATCACTACCCTTATCTGCTGATCCTGAAGGGGTGGGGAAATCAGATCACCCCTTATCTTTAGTCCTCTATGTTCACGGAGGGCCCACTGTAAGGGATAATTGGGGATATGATTCTATTCATCAGTGGCTTACCAATCGCGGTTATGCTGTTTTAAGTGTCAACTATCGTGGATCTACGGGATTTGGAAAAGCCTTTACGATCGCAGGTTATGGGCAATGGGCAGGTAAAGCCCATGACGACCTGATTGATGCTGTGAATTGGGCTATCGCAAAGGGGATTGCAGATCCCCAAAAAATTGCAATTATGGGCGGTAGTTATGGGGGATATGCGACACTGGTTGGTCTTACATTTACACCAGATGTCTTTGCCTGTGGCGTAGATATTGTAGGTCCTTCCAACCTTCAAACCTTACTGGCATCTGTACCTGCATATTGGAAGCCGCAATTAAACATGTTAAAAGTTAGGATAGGGGGTGATCCTGAAACACCTGAAGGTCGAGAATTTTTAAAAAGCCAATCTCCGTTAACATATGCTCATAAAATTAAAAAGCCACTTTTGATTGGTCAAGGGGCCAACGATCCACGCGTAAAACAGGCAGAATCCGACCAAATTGTGAAAGTGCTTGAAGCTAATAAAATCCCTGTTACCTACATTCTTTATCCGGATGAAGGGCATGGCTTTAAACGTCCTGAGAACCGTAAGTCATTTTTTGCAGTGACCGAAGCGTTCCTTGGCAATATTTTAGGCGGACGGGTTGAGCCGGTTGGTGATGATTTCAAGGGGTCAAGCATCCAAATAAAAGTTGAGGGGGGGCTTAATTTAAGTAATAATACCCTTGCGCAGTGATATAATTCCTTTCTATTATTAAATTAAAAAAATTTCGAAAGAAATTTAATGAATTTTGAAAATCAAGCAAATGAGGTCTGTTATTTCACTTTATGAAAAAAATATTTTGAGTGCAGAGGAAACCTGTACCTCAATTAAAAATTATTTGGATGAACGTAAAGCGCTGGATATTGTTGAGGTAAGTTTAGTTGGTAAATCGACAATTGCAGATTATATGGTCATTGCGAATGGGACTTCGCAAAAACATATTCAAATGATGGCTGAATTATTGAAAGAACACTTGCATGGTTTAGGTGTTAGACCGGTTTTCATTGAAGGAGCTAATACAAGTGAGTGGATCCTTCTCGATGCAGGTTCCGTAATTGTTCATCTCTTTCGCCCGGAAGTCCGCTCTCTTTATAACCTTGAGAAGATATGGGGCAGTGAGCTTGCAGGATTTTCATCGAAAGCTGCAGTTGAAGAATCACTACCAAGATTACAGTAGATTCCTTTACAATAAATGTTAGCATACTGTTGAACTCATTATAATAACGGGATCATATAAATGCGCATGTTCTTTTTAGATTTCAAACAATAATTTTATGAAACCCCCTGCAGAATTCCTTAACAGTAAACCATTCATCTGATATGATGAAAAATGCTTAATAACATATGAGTACAAATATGAAACGGTTTTTTATTGGATTTTTATCAAGTATTGGTGCAATTGTTGTGATAATTGCAATCAGTGTAATAATCTTGGTGCTGCAACGTCAACGAGCTGAAGTTCCAGAGAGCACAGTCCTACTCTTGAATTTCAGCAATGAACTTGCCGAAAACCAAGAGAGTGAGGGACTATCCGCAATTGTTGGTGATGGTAAAAATTCCTTAAAACAGATTGTTGATGCGATTGATACAGCCAGCCATGATGATCGAGTGATTGGAATTGTAGCCCGTCTTGATCATGCGAGTATGGGGATGGCACAAGCACAAGAAATTCGTGATGCGGTTGCCCGTTTCAGAGCTGCTAACCAAGATAAGGGTAAGTTTACAATCGCCCATGCAGATACATTTGGCGAACTTGGGCCTGGTACTTTGCAATATTATCTGGCAACAAGTTTTGCTGAGATTTGGATGCAACCTTTTGGAACACTTGGTTTGACAGGAATCTTAATTGAAGTTCCCTTTGCACGAGAAGCTTTGGATAAACTGGAACTAAAGCCACGCATTGATAACCGAAAAGAATTTAAATCTTACTCGGAAATGTTTATGAAAAAGGACTTTACTCCTGCTAATAAAGAAGCTGTTGATGGCATCATAACTTCTTTGATAGGCCAAATCATCAAAGGTATTTCAGTTTCCCGCGAGCTTCCTGAAGTTGAAATCAAAGATATTATAGACCAGGCGCCTTTGTTGGGTAAAGAAGGTCATCAACAGGGACTTATAGACAGGATAGCCTATTTTGATGAAATTAAGAATTTTATTGAAGAAAAGATTGAGGGAGAAACGCATACTTTTATGTCACCTAGTAAATACCTTAAACTAAATCCTAAGAAATCTCCTAGGTTAGGTGAATCCAAAATTGCCATTATTTACGGAGTTGGAGAAATCTACCGTGATACTAACGATGTGCGTCCTAATCCCTTTAATGTCGGAGAAATGGGAGGTAACCAAGTGGCCCATGCTTTTCAACTAGCAATTGATGATCCTGATGTCAAAGCAATTGTTTTCCGTATCAATAGCCCCGGAGGGTCACCTGTTGCCTCTGAAACAATTTGGCGGGCGACCATGCGAGCTAAAGAAGCTGGAAAACCCGTGATTGTTTCAATGAGTGATACTGCAGGTTCAGGCGGCTATTGGATTGCAACTCATGCCACAAAAATTGTGGCTCATCCCGCAACAATTACTGGCTCAATTGGAGTCTTGGGAGGGAAAATAGTGACACAAGGATTATGGGAGAAGCTGGGTGTTCACTGGGGTGGACGCCATAGTGGAGCTAACAGTACGATGTGGTCAAGTACACAAGATTATACCCCGCAAGAATGGCAACGCTTGCAAGTATGGCTTGATGAGGTTTATGATACCTTTATACAAAAGGTTGCAGAGGGCCGCAAATTATCATTGGCTCATGTTGAGCAAATTGCTAAGGGCCGAATTTGGACCGGTGAGGATGCACTTAAATTTGGACTCGTCGATAAGCTTGGTGACTTGAATACTGCGATTGAATTGGCCAAGAATGAAATCAATTTACAAGGTAACATCGTTCCGGTTGAGGTCTTTCCAGCTCCTGAAAGCCTTACAGATAAAGTGCTGCGTCTTATTCTCGGAGAGGAAGATGAAACCGGTACGAATGGCAATGTCAGCCTTCTAGGCTGGGTTCCCGGTTTAAAGAGTGTTCTGAGTTTCCTTAAAACTTTGGAGCGGATGATGCAGTCACCTCAACATGTAGTAGGTATGCCTCTTTATGAAGTAAAAGGCTAAAATAGTTCTTATTTCACTTACACCAAGTTGTTGGACTTTGAGCCAAAGGTGGATACCCATGAGCTCAGCGAGAGCCCCTCATAACTGAATATTGAGCTCAAATCAGCATTATCTTAAGGCGGTGGGTGTATTACAATCCTGCGACTAGCCAGAAATCCTGGTGAGAGCCATTAGGTAAAGAGACTTTGCGTGACTCCAAGATATCTATCAAATTTTACATACTTCAGAGAAATAGTTAAAAAAAACTTGACCTCTCTCTATTACCCGTTACTGTCTTCAAAATTGGTTGAATCAAATGGAGAGAGCATGTCAAAAGAAGATTTATTAGAGTTTTCGGGAACTGTTACGGAATTACTGCCTAATGCAATGTTTCGCGTCGAGCTCGAAAATAGCCATATTATACTTGCCCACACCTCTGGACGTATGCGTCGGAATCGGATTCGTGTCCTTGTAGGCGATAAAGTGACGATTGAAATGACCCCTTATGATTTGACTAAAGGGCGTATTACATTCAGACATAAATAGTTTGGTGAAATCATAAGGAGGATTCCGTTATGAACTCTCAATCTTTTGACTCACTCCAAATTGAACTTTGTCCCGTATGTGACAAACCTTCACAACCTCCTTTTCAGCCTTTTTGCTCTAGTAGATGCAAGCTAACGGATTTAGGGAACTGGTTTGGTGAGGTTTACCGCGTTCCCGTCGAAGAACCAGAAAACTTACCTGAGGAAGAAAGCGAGTAAGATAGCTTTCGCTTTCAAATTCTTTTGATTGAAGAATGTAGATCACCTCTGGACAGAGCGATTTTTTTTCATTATAGAATAAAGTGCTGTACGCCTAGGTAGCTCAGTCGGTAGAGCAAAGGACTGAAAATCCTTGTGTCGGGGGTTCGATTCCCTCCCTAGGCACCAGCATTCTTTTTATTTCTTCTAAAATTATATAACTCTTTAGCATTCATCAAATAGGTAATTCATGAACAGAATAATAATTTTCAATTACCAAAATTGCCCCCAGGCTACGCTTTATGAGAGAAGATAAATAGATAAGTTGTTGAAAAATAACTACTAAATATGTTACAAATACTATGCATCCTGAAAGGTGAATCTTAGAGGTCTTCTATTTCGCTTGTAAAACAACCTTCCTAATTATAGAATAGCAGAACTTAAAAATAACAAAAATTAAAACTTAATGAAACTTTTTGCTAATTTTTTTCTCTTTCTATGCCTCTTATTTTTTCAGTTGACTCAAAGCTGCCCTTTGTCTTGTCAAGTGCTAGCAGTTCATGGAAAAGCTGATTTAAAAGAATCCTCAAATTCAAATGCTCTTCGCGCAGATATTCAGCGCATTAAACAACGCAAAAAACTTATTGTTGCAATGTATGGAGTTGATAAGACACCTTTTTTTATGCAGGGGGATGATAAAAAACTTCATGGGATCGACGTTGAGCTAGCCCATAGAATGGCAGAAAACCTTGGTGTTAAAGTTGAAATAAACCGTCAAAATCAGTCTTTCGATGAGGTTGTAGACCAAGTCAACAGAGGAGAGGCTGATATTGGAATTTCTATGTTGAGCTTAACTCTTTTGAGGGCTCAAAGAATAAAATACACTAATCCTTATGTGACTTTATATAAAGCTGTTTTATTTAACCGGCGAGAACTTGAAGAAGCTAAGGGATCCGGAAGAGATAGCCTGCAAGATATTTTTAATAATAATCAAAGAAAAATCGGTGTAATTAAAGGAAGTTCTTATGAAGTCTTTGCGCGCAAGATATTTCCTCATGCCAAAATTTTAAGTTTTCCATCGTGGGAAACCGAAATTATACCCAAACTTATGTCAGGGGAACTTTTAGCAGTATTTCAAGATGAGTGGGAAATCCGTAAAGTAATTGAAACAATTCCCGAAGCGTCTTTGAAACTTCTAGCAGTCACAATGGTTGATGAATTAGATTCAATCCGAATGATTGTGCCCTGGGAAAGTACGGGTATGATGGAGTGGGTAAACAATTTTATTAAAGTGGAAAACATTCATTATACTATGGATGATTTATTAGTACGGTATCGGAAATTTAAATCTCAAAAGAAGGCCTCACAAATACGATAAAAAAAGGTAAGGAATTTTAATGTTCAGTCATTCAATGCATAAATTTATTAAATCATTTAAAAATCCCATATGGATTTTTGCTGGTATTCTTGCCGGCTCTGCAACCAGCATATATAATCCTGTTTTCGGAAATGAGATTGGACCCTTTGGTGACATGATCATTGCATTGCTTAAGATGTGCATTATTCCTATCGTTCTTTCTTCAGTGGTTTTAAATTTAGCGCACTTTCTTAATAAAAAAGATGACAGGAATATTTTAAAGATTATTTCTATTTACTTAATCTATATAGTGTGTACAAGCAGCTTTGGAGTGCTTATGGCAATTGCCCTGAAGCCTGGGATTGGCCATGATTATGAAGCAAGTCCTACTTTAAGAAAGCTCGCTCAGGAAGCTGCCGTGGTTGAAAGAGATCTTAATGAACCCATTGAAAAACAAATAAAAAATGGTTTAGTCGAGTTTGTTATTAAAGCTGTACCCTATAATCTCTTTGCTTCCCTTTCTAAAAGTCAGATTTTTCAAATTATCATTTTTTCTATTATCTTTGGAATTGCCCTTGCTTTTATTGATTCTGACCATAAAAAGCAGCTCCAACTTTTACTTGAAATTACATTAGATGTTTTTCAAAAAATATTTAATGCGGTAATCCCTACGCTGCCAATTGCCGTTTTTTGTATTATGGCGCGTGATGTCAGTAAGGTGGGGGGCGATACGTTGATGGGAATGGCAAGTTTTGTCATAAGAGTCTACAGTGTAGTGATTTTATTATTTCTAATCAATCAGCTCATTATGATGTACCGGACCCGAAGTGGCTTCTTTCAAGTCCTAAATAGCCTTAAGTTACCAATGTTTATTGCATTGGCCACCCAAAATACGATTGCTTCAATCCCATCCTCGATTACTGCCTTAAATGAAGAGCTTCGCTTAGATAAAAAAATTGTCAACCTGCTAGTTCCGCTTGGAATAATTTTGGGGCGCTATGGCAATATCCTTTATTTTTCTTTCGCAGCAGTGTTTGTCTCTCAGCTTTACGCCATGGAGTTGGGCATTCAAGCATATTTATTTATTATTGTAATGGCCATTCTAGCCGGTATTTCAACAGCAGGAAGTACGGGGCTAGTATCCCTTCCCATGCTATCGATTGTTCTTGATCCTTTAGGAATACCAATCGGCGCTGTTTTAGTTTTATTATTGGCGATTGACGCTGCTATTGATCCTGCTCGCACACTGACTGCAGTACATGCCAACTGTGCGATGATATCGGTTATTTCAAAACGCTCGGCTTTGAAGAATGCCCCTAAGGATAGCTTAATGCCGGCTAAATCTTAATAACACGAGAGTCTATAAAGAGGGATACTGTCTTAGGATAATAAGGGGAAACTCTCTGCCGTGTAATGCTTTAGAATGTTGGACAATTCCGCCCAAGCTCTCAGAGAGCTCTTCAATTTCCTTCTTAATGCTTGCTGATCTCATCTGTAGGCAATTCCAGAACTTCTGAGAAACTGGACTTAAGTAATATTTTCTAAAATAGTTAGAACGCTGTTGTGGAAAAAATTCCAGAAGAATCAACGATAAAGCCCAAACCCTCCTCTTGAAAATTGTTTTTGATAAGCATTTATTGGCAATGGCTTAAATATATCTTCTCCTAGATTTCTAGCTACGAAAGAATGATGATTAAACTCACCCCTTTAGGGAAGGGAAATCCTGTTTTCTTTTCAACTTTTTTAAGAGCTTTAAATGTATAAACTGAGATTGAGGTTCGTTAAGCTATAGCAGCATAAAGGATCTTTAAAGCAATATTATGGAGGTATAATATTATGACTAGGACTACAAAACAATCGAACAACCAATCGGCTACTTCTAATATATCCAATAATACATCTAAGCGAGGGTTCGCTTCTATGGATAGAAAAAAAGTGCAAGAAATAGCACGTAAAGGTGGAGAAGCGCGCAAAGAGCAGCTTGGGCCACAAGGATACGCCGAAATGGGTCATAAAGGTGGTGAGACACGGGCTCAGCAGCTTGGTTCTGCAGGATACTCTGAGATGGGTAAAAAAGGCGGGCAACATTCACACCGCGGTGCTAGCACTTCACAAGGTAGCAACAAGTCAAATGCACCTGGAACTAAAAAATAATAACGCCGCTGAACAAAATCAATAAGGAACTATATTTGTATTAGACATTTAATAGTTCTAATACTTAATAGAAAAGGGGCTTTCAGCCCCTTTCTTCCATAAGAAAGGCTCTTATTTCTTTAGAGAGGCTAATTTAAATCTTTCGCGGAACAATCCAAGAGCCTATAAAAGCAATCAAACTTGTAAGTACAATACTTGCAGATGTAGGAACATCAAAAACTAGAGATCCATAAAATCCAAGGATTACCGAAAAAATACTGATAGCAATGGCAATCATAGCCATCTGTTCAGGAGTTTTAGACAACTGCCGTGCAGCCGCGGCAGGTATAATCAACATAGCTGTTAATAATAAAGCTCCTAAGATTTTCAAGGCAATAGCAACCGTAAAAGCAATTAAGAGCATAAAGAGAACACGGATTTTCAAAATTGATTGACCTTCGACAGCGGCGAGTTCTTCATGAATAGTTAAAGAGAGAAGAGGGCGCCATATGTAAAATAGGATACTTAAAATTAAAATACTACTAGCAAAGATAATTCCTATATCCTTTTCGCTAACTGCTAATATATCACCAAAGAGATAGCCATTAAGCTCAATAGGCTTGCTGTTAACAAAGGTAAGAGCTATCAATCCCATTGATAAGGTCCCGTTCGAAATGACGGCAAGCCAGGCGTCAGTTGTGAGTGATTTCTGAGAGGTAAACAGGGCTAATAACAAAGCAATGAGTATAGAGACACCTAAGATTCCCATATAGACAGCATGATCAAATAATAACCCTAGTGCAACACCGGTTAAAGCTGAATGCGAAAGAGTCTCCCCAAAAAAAGCCATTCGACGCCATACAATAAAACAACCTAAAGGGCCAGTGATCAAAGATATTCCAATTCCTGCCATTAAGGCATAAATAATAAAATCATCCATGAGAATGTCCTTCATCTGTGGGACCATGCACATGATCGTGATGATGGGTATAAAGGGCAAGATGTTCTGCGGCTCTCGTGCCAAAAAGCGCAGTATATTCGGGATCAAGGATGACTTTTTCTGGCTGTCCTGCACAGCAGACATGCTGGTTTAAACAAATCACTTGATCACTTGAGGCAAGGACCAGATGCAAATCATGAGAAACCAACAAAATGCCGCAATTAAGCTTAGTGCGCAAATTACCAATAAATTGATAAAGCTCTTGTTGGCCATTGATATCAACCCCTTGAACAGGTTCATCTAAAACCAATAGATCAGGTTTACCCATGATAGCTCGCGCTAACAGCACCCTTTGCATTTCTCCTCCTGAAAGAACATGAAGAGAGCGATCAATGAGTGAGCTGGCTCTTACAGCAGCCAGAGAATCTATAAGCTCGATTTGCGTTACTTTTGCCTTCAGGCTTAAAAAGCGTTTTACAGTAATCGGTAAAGTTTGCTCGATATGAAGTTTTTGAGGCATATAGCCAATCTTAAGATCGGGCGCCTTCCACAAAGAACCTGAAGTGGGTTTAATAAGGCCCAATATAATTCGAAACAACGTGGTCTTCCCTGCGCCATTTGGTCCAATAATGGTGACAATTTCTTCACGTGATACCTTAAGGCTAATATCTTTTAAAATGTCTTGCCCTTTAAAACTGAAATTGACGTCATTCAGCTGAATGAGAAGGTTGCTCGTCATTAGAAAACAACATTTTTAAGACGGGCATATTTAAGGACAGAGTAGGTGTGAACTGCATACAGCAACGCATAAGGTATTACCCAACTGTAAGCTGCATTTTGGGGGTAATAATGTAGATATAAAACGCCGATTCCACTTAAAATTGTATAACTGAAATAAAGCAAAGACACTTGAGTATGACTCCAACCACTACGGTTTAAAAGTTGGTAGAGATGCTCGCGATGGGCCATAAAAACGCTGCGTCCTTTTAAAGCACGACGGATGAAAGTAAATTTAACGTCATAGATAAAGGGTAAGAATAAAAGAATTATATTAAAAAAATTGAAATTGCCTGAAAAGGGGGTTACAGGCACCAGTGCTAAAGCCGCAATTATAAATCCAAGGAATTGACTGCCGACATCCCCTAAAAAGATACGCCCATAATGAAAATTGTAACGCATGAATCCCCCCGTTGTAATAAGGAGCCCCAAAAAGATATAAAATTGCGATTGTGTCATTGGAGTCAGGTAAGTCATAAAACCGAGCGCAATCATGATACAACCCCCGACCATCCCATTAAGTCCATCCATAAAGTTCATTGCATTCATAAATCCCATAAACCATAAAATCGAAAGATAGGGAGCTAATGGCCCTAAAGTTAAAGGAGGATACCCAGGGATGGTTAGTACTTCCAGATGAAGTCCACTTAAAACAACTATGCTTGCTAAGCCTAATTGCAGACATAATCTAAGCTTATAAGAAAGTGATTTGATATCGTCAGTCAACCCTAGAGCTGCAACACCCAACGAAACTGCAATTACAACCAACAAATGAGGGGTTATAATCTGAAAAAGAGCTTGATTAATCATAATAATAAAAGCAATAAAACTGATCACAATTGCCAGGCCGCCAGCGCGAGGAGTAGGATGAGTGTGTGATGATCTCTCAATTGGGATATCGGTAATATTAACCCATATCATTCCACGCGTGAGGAGGATTGAAAGGCCCAAACTTAGAACACAAATTAAATCAAGGAGATATAAATTCATAGGATTATTTTTGTTGCTTCTCGTTAATGATGGCTGGGGGACCTGGATTCGAACCAAGGTTGCTCGGACCAGAACCGAGAGTTCTACCGCTAAACTATCCCCCAATCAAAGGCAAAGTGCACGCACCATCCAAGATTTTATGATAAATTATATGAATGAGTTAACTGCAAAATGCAAGTCTTGTTTTGTAGGGCCCACCGCCTGATGACGGAAACAATTGATCGTATGATCATTGACCATACCTACAGCTTGCATGTGTGCATAACAAATTGTGGGTCCCATAAAGGTAAAGCCTCTTTTCTTGAGGTCTTTAGCCATAGCCTGTGATTCAGGCGTACTGACAGGAACTTGTTTGATAGTTTTCCAATGATTTATAATGGGCTCGCCTCTTACAAATTGCCACATATAACTTGCAAAGGTGGTGAATTCCTTTTGGATTTCTAAAAAAGCTTGAGCGTTTTTGACAGTTCCTAATGCCTTAAGCCGGTTGCGGATAATCCCTGGATTAGTGAGAAGCTGTTCAATTTTAGAGGTATTATAAGTAGCTATTTTTTCCGCATCAAAATTATCAAATGCTTGCCGGTAATTTTCACGCCGCTTTAAAATTATTGACCAACTTAACCCTGCTTGTGCCCCTTCTAGAGTTATGAATTCAAAGAGCTTACGGTCATCATAGACAGGGACCCCCCATTCATGATCATGATAAGCTAGCATTAATGGATCCTCTGAACACCAGCTACAGCGATTGAGTTGCATCATTTTTATATATCTCATTGTATGAATCTATATAGTGACAAAAAGTCATGATATAAATATGATTATTAACAAATAGGGCAATATTAGCAAGCTATCAACACATTATTATTAAAGGTATTTCCAATGAGAGTTCTACATAATACAATTTCCCTAATCTTCTTACAGGCTGCTGGTTTCTATTCTAGGTTCTGTGAACAAAAATTTACTTCAACCAAATAAAAGTTGAGACGAAGTGCAAGAATGATAAAAAAACCTGAGCAGTTTTATCAAACCTGGAGAAGATTCTTCTAAAGTGTTTTATTTTACCAA
>JACVCA010000294.1 GCA_016742295.1 Alphaproteobacteria bacterium
CTTAAGGGTTGTATTTTTGTTTATAGCAGGAATAAGCATTTCTAAACTTTCGCTTCTTGCTTTCACATCAATAAGTTTTAACTCCTTAAGCTTTATTAATGAGGAAAGTAAGCGAGCAAATTGACGAATTCCCTCATTACCTAAAGGATTATAGGATAAATCAAGCTTTGAAAGATGATGAAAAGACATCAAATAAATGACTCCTTCTACATCAACCTTATTAAAAGATAAAATAAGGTTATGCAAATGCGGAAGATTATCTGCAATATACTTAACTCCCTTATTACCGATCTTATTACCTTTAAGTTTTAAGGTTTTAACTTGCGTATGTTTTTTTAAAGCTTTGCTTAAAAACCAAGCTCCCATATCTTCAATAGCATTATCATTAAGCTTTACTTCTTCAATAGAAGGGTGCTTACTTATTATTCCTTGTAGGTCATAGCTAACAGGTATTATATTACTGAGATCTATTTGCAGACCTGCCTCAATAGAGCCTCTTTTAAGATCTAAAACATGTTTTACAGCTGGTTGAGAAGTTGTAGGGGTAGCATCATTAACTTCAAAAGCTGTTTCAGCAACAATTCTAGCGCGTTTATGCATGGAGGCATCTGCTTCTATTTCTTGAGGGCTAGCATAACAAGGCAGCACACCTATCATAATATAAAAGACCCAGTACATTTGAATCTTTACACATTTAAATAATGTACTAAATGAAGAAGATAAAAGTGAGCTTGCTTTAATAATAATAAATGATATTAGATTCATATGATCTTCCTTAATTTAAAGAGAAATAACAGCTGCTCTTTGTCCACCCTTTAACTAGTTCTCTTTTGATATTCATCCCATAACTCATGATCATCTTGCACATGCCTACGTAGAGTACTAACATCTAGCTTAATCGGTCTACATTGGGCATGATTCGCATTAAATTTGCTTGAAGCATGGTTTGCTAATTCTTTCTGGGTGAACCATTTAGAAGGCTCGCTTTCAGCAAAAAGACTTTTAATATAAGATCTGATTTCTGCCTTTTCTTCTGGCTTATATCGTTCTGGTTTATATCGTTGAGTACGATGTATTCTCTTTCCTTTTACGGGTTCTTCTTTTATTTGGTTTTCAAGGGGCAAAGGAGAGGTATTAGAAGGTATTGAAAGTCCAGAAGTTTGCTCTGAACTGCCTTCTTCCTCTAAATATATAGTCAAATTTGGTTTAGTAGCATTTCTTAATAGACCAAGCGTTTCAGAAGCAAAACGATTGCCTCTTAAATCAACTATCTTTCCAACAGTTTTTATCTTACTTAAGCTTCCAAGAAAGTTATAAAGATGTTCATCTTCTAAAAATGTAAAAGTGTTGTGACTTAAGTTTAGTTTAGCAAGCTTTGGAGACCTCTTTATAAGTAAGATTAATTTTTTAAGAGAACTATCTGTTAACTTATTGTGGCTTAAATCAAGCTCTTCTAGCTTATTATCAAAACCTTCAAATAAAGCTTCCATAATTAAGAAGAAATTTATATCTTCAAGCAAAAAATTACTCAAAGTTAGAGATTGCAAGTGTTTTGCAAAGCTTAAAGAGTGAATTAAATAAGTAATTAACGGAGGAGCAGGTTGTTTACCGATACCTATAAGCGAAAGAGTTTGAACATTACACCCTTCTTCCTCATCACTTGGTAAAGATAAGTCTGATAATTGAGATAAATACGCTGCTGCCTTAGCTTGGCTTCCATTCATAAGAGCTTTTTCTATCTCTGGGGGTAAAGAGAGAGCAGTACTCACGTCTGGTTTTCTTTTTCTTGAAGACTCCTCTTCTAAGA
>JACVCA010000006.1 GCA_016742295.1 Alphaproteobacteria bacterium
CTTTTAGCCCGTGATTTCAATTTCTGCAAAGAAATAAGCTATTTCAGTACGTGCGTTCTCCAGAGAGTCGGAACCATGTACAGAATTTCTTTCAATTGATTCTGCAAAGTCTTTACGAATTGTTCCCGGTTCAGCATTTGCAGGATTGGTAGCCCCCATAATGTCTCGATGATGGTTAACAGCATTATCTGCTTCCAGCACCTGTGCAACGATGGGCCCTGAAATCATGAAATCGCAAAGATCATTAAAAAACGGTCGTTCACTATGAACACTGTAAAAAGCTTCTGCTTGTGCACGTGTAAGATGAAGACGCTTTTGCGCTATGATTCGCAAACCTGCACTCTCGAACCGGGCATTAATTGCTCCTGTAAGATTACGCGCTGTAGCGTCAGGTTTTATAATTGAAAGTGTCCTTTCGGTTGCCATTTACTTTCTCCTCTAGATACCAAAATCTAATTAATATAGGGTTTTAAAAATCTAATTTCTTTTCCCAGACTCCTTTAGAGTCTTGTTGCCAATAAGTGATGTTATGTCCGTTGTTGTTGTAATGCTGAATGCGTTTTTTTGCAAGGGCTGTGGCATCATCATCTAGACCGTCGAAAATATCAATACATCTTTCAAAATTTTCTAAAGCAGGAGCGTCTACACTTTCTGTGAGTACCACTATGGTGGCACCATTTAGAGGGTCAGGATTAGCTGAGAGCCAAATAGGTTGATGTTCTGGAAACCCGTCTTTTGAGGAGCCATGCGGTAAGAAAGATCCTGCTGCGTAAGTCCATAGCGCATTATTTAGCATTTCAACCCGTTCTTCTGACGCTGCAAGCACTAAACTACGTTTGCCTGAAGCAATAATCTTTTCCAAAAGTTTAGGTAAAACTCTCTCAAGAGGTATTGTTGTCAGGTGATATAGGCTAACTTCAGTCATGAGGCTACTTTATGCTTGATTCTCATAATAATCCTGTATGAAACAATTCAACAAGCGGACACCAAAAGCAGTTGCACCTTTTCTAGAAAGTGCAAGGTCCTTTGATGACCAGGTAACCCCTGCAATATCTAGGTGGGCCCAAGGCATTTTATTGACGAACCTTTCTAGAAATTGTGCTGCAGTAATACTGCCGGCACCCCGGCCACTGCTAATATTTTTTACATCTGCCACATCAGAGTCAATGTCTTTATTGTAATTTTCGTGTAGAGGGAGACGCCATAATTTTTCTTCCATTTTTTCACCTGCAGCGCTTAAACGCTCAGCAAGTTCATCATTATTGGAAAATAAACCTGCATATTCATGTCCGAGTGCAACAACGATGGCACCTGTAAGTGTTGCAAGGTTCACCATCAATTGAGGTTTAAAACGGTCTTGAGTATACCATAAAGCATCTGCAAGCACGAGCCGCCCTTCCGCATCGGTATTGAGAACTTCGATTGTTTGTCCTGACATTGTTGTGACAATATCGCCTGGACGTTGTGCGGACCCTGAAGGCATGTTTTCAACAATTCCAATGACACCTACAGCATTAATGGCTGCTTTACGGCCCGCAAGGGCTTTCATAAGCCCCATTACAACAGCAGCTCCGCCCATGTCTGCCTTCATTTCATCCATGTTAGCTGCAGGTTTAAGGCTGATACCACCGGTATCAAAAGTGACTCCCTTGCCAATAAAGGCTAGAGGTTGGTCATTCTTATTACCGCCCTGCCATTGCATTACTGCTAATTGCGATTCACGGATACTGCCTTGCCCTACGCCAAGAAGTGCACCCATGCCAAGCGCTTTCATTTGCTTCTCGTTTAAGATTTCGACTTTGACGCCAAGTTTAGAAAGCTCTTTTGCTTTTTCTGCAAGTGTTTCGGGATAGATAACATTCGGAGGTTCAGAAACGACTTCGCGTGTTAAAAAGATACCATCGGAGAGTTTTTTAAGAGGTTCAAAGGCTGCCTTTGCAGCTGCTGCATCTTTTACGATGAAAGAAAGTTGAGTTAGCTTCGGCTTGTCTTCTTCTTTAATCGTCGTACGGTATTTATCGAATCGCCAATCACGCAGTAGTGATCCAAGCGCTATTTTCCCTGATGTTTCTGCCAACGAGACGTGTCTTGCTTCAATATCTTCTAAGCGGATTTCAGCATGCGTGACAGAAGTCTTGCGAAGCTGCCCTACAATTCGCCCTCCAAGCGTATAAAGCTGCTTTTCATCAATGCTCTCTTTATCTCCTAAGCCTACCACCAAGACATAATCTGTATCAATACCATAAAGAGCAGAGAGTAGCAGAGCATTATCTTTCAAACCTTTAAATTCTGCCGATTTAAGAGCTTTTGAAAGAGCGCCTTGACTTTTTTGATCAAGCTCATCTGCTTGTTTTGAAAATATCCGGTCCTTGTAGACGCCTATCACAACTGCATTTGCTTTACGCGTAGGGTTGGTTGAAAATAGAATTTCCATGCATTTCTCCATCGTTTAGTTCACGGTATTATTATAAGTTTGAAAGTTTAAAGTATCTTCAAACAATCCAAATTGTGAACGAAAATTTAATCTCTTTATGTTGATATCAAGAGAACGGGTTAGAGTAAATGTTCTTGAGAGAGATGACAGTGAACTATTTCTTTTTTTTATATGCTTCCTTAAGTATGTTTTTTTTCGTGCCTTGCGATTTTTCTCATGCGCTTGTACCCCATCATGCGTATTACAATGTCGCTTTGGTCTCAGCAAACAGTAAAAGTGAGGTCATAGGTGCGGAAGGGACAATGGAGTTAAAAATGGCTGACGTATGTGAAGGTTGGACCATAGAACAACAATCTGAAACCACTCTCTCATTAAGAGAAGCTGCTGTTGAGGTCATGTCTTCGCATTATGTTGCCTGGGAATCTAAAGGAGGAAATCAACTACGTTTTTATGCAAATCGCGCCCTTAATGGTATCACTGCAGAAAATATTAAAGGAGAAGCAAATTTTGATGTAGACGGAGGCGAAAGCCACATTGAGTTTCAAAAGCCTGAGGTCCTTAGAGTCTCTATGGCACCGGGGACAGTCCCACCCCTCAAGCACCTGATGCGACTTTTAAATGCTGCTAAGACCGGTCACGATATGGTAAGTAGCGATGTGTTTGACGGAAGCTCATTTGGCAATTCTGTTCATATCGATACATTTATCGCCAAACAAAAACCTTACTGCAGTATTAAGAAAATGAAAGATCTTAAAGGACCTGTTTATCCCATGCAATTAGCAGTTTATGGGATTGAGGCTAAGGAGGCGCTGCCCAACCTCGAGATTCAACAAAATTTTTACCCCAACGGTGTAATGTGCTCTTACACGGTTAATTTTGGTAATTTCAAAGTCAAGGGGACGCTTCAGCAGGTAGACTATTTACCGCAAGCTTCATGCCAGCGGATAAAATCTTGACAAGTGTGTTTGTTTTAGTAGTATCTCGCTAAGATTAATTTTAAAAGGCATAAAACCATGGCTAAAGGCAATACATTAACAATTAAACTTGTAAGCACTGCTGATACAGGTTTTTATTATGTTACTAAAAAAAATCCACGCACAAAGACTGAAAAGTTTGAATTTCGCAAATACGATCCGGTTGTACGCAAGCATGTGATCTTTAAAGAAGCTAAGATTAAATAATCTCCTTTATTATCTCCCTTAGAGCTTCCCAATGAGGATAACAGAGGGGTAGATGACAATACCTATCAAATATCAGTTCAATTATAGTTAAGATTTCTTAGCCTTTTTACGCTTGGCAGAGTTGGTTTTATCTCTTCGGCGAATGCTTGGTTGTTGCAAAGATTTAAGCATTGAAAATTCAAGCCCCCCTGTTACCGGCTCAACTTTCTCAAGTTTTACCATCACCATATCTCCCAAACGGAAGCAAAGTCTCCTACTGCGTCCTAAAAGCCACTGGTGTTTTTCATCAAAGTGATAATAATCGTGGGGCAAAGCTCTGATTGGGATGAGTCCTGTTGCTCCAGAATGGTCGACTGTCACAAATAATCCAAAATTGGTTACCCCCGAAATACGGCATTTAAATTCTTGGCCGATTTGACCCTGCATAAAAAGTGCAATAAAACGGTCGACCGTAATACGTTCCGCTTGAGCAGCCCGCCTTTCTGTGGCTGAGATATGTGTGCCAATTTCAGCAAAGCGGCTGCCATCTTCTGCTAGTAGTCCTCCCTCACCAAATTTTAAGCCCGAAATTAACGCGCGATGAACAAGTATGTCAGAGTAGCGGCGAATTGGAGAGGTAAAGTGGCAATAGTTAGTAAGCCCAAGGCCAAAGTGGCCGATATTATCCGGATTATATTCAGCTTGTGCTTGAGTGCGTAAAATTAGCTCGTTTACAATATTTGCAAACGGTGTTTGGCTGACCTGCTTGCATAGATCACTTAAGTATTGCGCCTCAATCTGCTGAGACTTTTTAAATTTGATTTCTATCCCTGCAAGAAAATTATGTAAACTAAAAACTTTAGCAGGATCGGGGCGATCATGAATACGATACATGCAGGGTTGTCGTTTGTTTTCAAGGGTGATTGCAGCTGCAACGTTGGCAGCAATCATGAGCTCTTCAATTAAGCGGTGGCTATCAAAGCGCGTACGAAGTTTGATCTCTTGAATATTACCTTTATTATCCAGAATAATGCGGCGCTCCGGCAAATCAAGATCGAGGCTGCCGCGTTTTAACCTGGCTTTCGTCAAAGCTTTAAAAACCCCGTACAAAGGGGCAATATGAGTCTTGGTAAAATCTTTGCTTAGGTGTGAAGTATCACCCTCATAAGCGTTTTGCACTTGCGTGTAGGTTAAACGGGCAGCAGATTTCATAATGCCGCGCACGAAGTGATGGCGTATAAGCTTTCCTTGGGAATTAAACCATAAGTGAACGGCAAGGCAGGCGCGTTCAACATTAGGTTTTAAAGAACACATCTCATTGGAAAGAGCTTCAGGGAGCATGGGGATGACACGGTCAGCAAAATAAACAGAATTGCCGCGCTCAAAAGCTGTTTGATCCAGGGCATCTTGTGGTCTGACATAGTAGGCCACATCAGCAATCCCAACTATAGCATGCCAACCTCCTGGGTTTTCTGGATTTTGGTCAGGTTCAGCCCAAACCGCATCATCAAAATCGCGGGCATCTTCATCATCAATTGTTATAAGCGGAATGGAACGTAGGTCTTCACGATCACTAAGAGGAGGTAAGGTTGCTGTAGCAGCAAGCCTTTCTGCTTCTCTGCTAAATTCATGGGGCAACCCCAATTCATGGATAGCAATTAAAGTAATCGACCTGGGATCATCCATTGAGCCAATAACCTTAACAATCGTGGCCTGCGCTGCCTTTCCTTGACCTATTCCCTGAATCTCAGCAAGAACAATATCGCCGTTTTTGACATTGGTAAATGAGGTAGGGGTCACCGGAAATACTTCACGGATTTTGCGGTCACTTGGGATCAGCCATCCTCCGCGTTCAGTCTTTTCAAATCGTCCAACAAGTTGTTGTGCCTCAAGCTTTTCAAAGACACGAATAACGCGCCCTTCACAGGTATGAGAGTCAATCCATTCCAAACGCACCCGGACATGTACGCCGATCTCTATGTTAACATGCGAATGGCCTTTGTGAAGCCTGGGAGCAAGGATATAGATTTTTGGGTGTGGTTTGTCAGAGGGCCAATCAACTGGAGACCCTATAAATTCTCCTTCAGCTGAAATTGCAGTGATTTCAACATCTACAAATTGCGGACTCTCGGTGAGTTGATAGGTGCCTGAGCTGCGTTTAATGAGGTCTTCTTGCTCAAGTTCTTTTAAAATGGTTTTGAGTAAAATTCGAGTTTGATCTTTAATATTAAAGGCCCGGGCAATATTCCGGCGGGTGGGAGGCAAGAGCTGGGATTTAATAAACTCAAAGATATCTGCTTTTGTAAAGGATACTGTTGGATGCTTCATACCTATGTCTTAGTAGCCTTACTGGGCTTCTTTTTCCCTTTTGGTTTTGTGGTTTTTTTCTTAACAACGGTCTTGGGTTTTTTAGGGGGTCTTTCTTTCTTTTCAGGCGCTTGAGCAATAATTTCAAGAGCCCTATCCAGGGAAACGGTTAAGATATCTTCATCACCTTTAAGCGAAAGAAAGCGGCCTTGATATTTAATATAAGGCCCGAAGCGTCCAATCGCTCCTGTTATTTCCTCACTTGTGTCAGGATGAACTCCAATCAAACGGGGAAGGGCACTCAAGGCCAATGCAGTTTCAAACGTGACCTCATCGATACTCATTTGACTAGGAATTGCAATACGTTTGGGTTTTTCTTTTGATTTTGGGACGGCTTCCCCCCATTGAAGATAAAACCCATAGGGGCCTTTTCTTAATGTAATGTTTAGGTTGGTTTTGGGATCAATCCCCAGTTCTTTTGGTTCTGTGTTGAGAGACTCATTTGCACCCTTATCATCACTACTTCCCAATTGCCTTGTAAAGGAACATTCAGGATAATTTGAACAGCCCACAAAGGCACCATACCGTCCCACTTTTAAGCTCAGCTGACCTTCGGTGCATTTGGGGCATATTCGGGGGTCTTTGCCTTCTTCCACCACCGGAAATAACATTTTAGCTAAATCTTCATTCAAGCTATCAAGTACTTGGGTAATAGTAAGGCCAGTCGCACCTTCAACTGCATGATGGAAATCAGTCCAAAACGTACTCAGTACTTGTTTCCACTTCAATCGTCCGCCTGAAATTTCATCCAGCTGTTCTTCAAGTTCGGCCGTAAAATCAAATTGGACATACTTAGCAAAGAAGTTAATTAAAAACGCTGTTACAATGCGTCCCCTATCTTTAGGCTTTAACTGTTTCTTTTCAATGTTGATGTAATCGCGATCTTGCAATGTCTGCAAAATTGAAGCGTACGTCGAAGGCCGTCCAATGCCTAGTTCTTCCATTTTTTTTACCAGGCTCGCTTCACTATAACGTGGTGGAGGTTGAGTGAAGTGTTGCTGAGGTGTTACCAATTTAACAGTAAATGCGTCGCCAACATTAACGGGAGGTAGAAGGCCTTCTTGCTCTTCCTCTTCATCATCTCGTCCTTCTTGATACACTTTTAGAAAGCCATCAAAAGCAACCGAAGAGCCTGTCGCACGTAAAACCACCTTGTTGCTTTGGTTGCTGAAATCAATGGCAACTTGATCAATAAGTGCACTTTCCATTTGTGATGCAACAAAGCGTTTCCATATCAAGCTATAAACCTTGAATTGATCTGGTTGCAGGAGGTGAGATAATTTCTTAGGGTCGAGCGTAACATTTGTGGGACGTATAGCTTCATGGGCTTCTTGTGCATTTTTAGCTTTCGTCTTGTAAGTCCTTGGTTTTTCCGGCAGATAAGTTTTTCCAAATTCTGTTTTAATATAAGCCCGCGAAGCATTAAGAGCTTCTGTAGCAATGTTGAGGCTATCTGTACGCATATAGGTAATGAGACCTGTAACTTCGCCACCAATGTCGACCCCTTCATAAAGTTGTTGCGCGATGCGCATGGTACGACTGCCTCCAAATCCCAGCTTCCTAAAAGCCTCTTGCTGTAAGGTTGAGGTTGTAAATGGGGGGGCCGGGTGGCGTTTGGTTTGCTTTTTCTCAATGTGTGTTACGGTATAGTCATTACTTTTAATTATTTTAACCGCCTTCTGGGCTGCAACTTCATTAGCAAGAGAAAATTTTTCAAGCTTTTGGCCTTCTAAATGGGTCAACCGTGTTGAAATGTGGGAAACTTTGTTGCCTTTAAGCTCTGCTAAAACTGACCAATATTCTTGAGAAATAAAAGCTTCAATCTCATCTTCACGATCGGTAATGAGGCGCAAGGCTACGGATTGTACACGCCCTGCAGAGCGACTGCCAGGTAATTTGCGCCATAAAATAGGTGATAAAGTAAAGCCAACTAGATAATCCAGGGCTCTTCGAGCAAGGTAAGCTTCAACGAGATCTTGATCAAGCTCACGTGGATTATTAATAGCGTCAGTGACAGCAGTCTTGGTAATTTCATGAAAGACGACGCGTTTGACGGAAATATTTTTTAATGCACCGCGCTTATTGAGGACCTCCCATACATGCCATGATATGGCTTCACCTTCCCGGTCAGGGTCAGTCGCGAGAAAAAGTTCATTTGAATTTTTTAAAGCGTGAATAATATCTTTCAGGTGCTTTTCAGAATTACTGTCTGTCTCCCAGGTCATAAGAAAATCATCATCAGGCTTCACAGAGCCGTTTTTTGAAGGTAAATCACGAACATGCCCATAGCTTGCGAGGATCTGATAATCACTTCCAAGATATTTATTAATTGTTTTTGCTTTGGTAGGTGACTCTACAATAACAAGTTTCATTGTATATTTTATCCATTAAATACTAAAGCTACACGGTTTCCAGGGTAACGGTGAAGTGCACCTGCCAACTCAAGTTCAAGCAGGACAAATTGTATCATCTTAGGACACATCTGACATTGCTGGGCCAGTTCGTCAAGCCCTATTGGGTTATAATTTAAGTTTTTAAGTATAATTTTATGGGCGGACTTTAAATCTGCATCAGACAAAATATTAGGGCTGTTTAAGGATTGGTCAGGATTTGCCCTTGATTGAGGTGAAAAATCCCCCGATACAGTCGCTACAATATCTTCTGCCGATTGAACCAGAAGAGCCCCTTGTTGAATCAGGTGATTGCAGCCTTGCGAACGGGGATCAAAAGGTGAGCCTGGTACGGCAAAGATTTCTCGGCCTTGGTCTAAGGCAGTGCGGGCGGTGATCAAGGAACCTGATTTTAAAGCTGCTTCAATGATAACAACCCCCCGAGAAATTCCAGAAATAATTCGGTTGCGTCTTGGAAAAAAGCTTGCTTGAGGTACAGTCCCAAAAGGTACCTCACTTACAATGCTGCCTTGTTCGGCAATTTGTTGATAGAGACTGGCATTTTCAGGAGGATAAATATAATCAATTCCTCCGGCGAGGATGGCAATCGTGCCGGTTGCAAGAGCTCCCTTATGAGCTGCAGTATCAATCCCTCGGGCAAGTCCTGAAGCAATTGGCCATCCAAGTTGGCCCAATTCTCTTGCTATTTTAGTAGTAAAATTTTGTGCGTTCAGGGAGGCATTACGCGCACCAACAATGGCTAAGACAGGTTGGTTAAGTAAAGCCGGGCCTTTAACGCTTAAAACCGGGGGTGCATCACTGAGAGTTTTGAGAGCATCAGGATAATTTGGATCATTGGCAAGAATTAACCGTGCTCCATAGCTTTTAAGGTCTGCACATTCTTTAAGGGCCTGAGTTTCAGAATAAATCGCTAAGGGTTTTTTACGCCCGGATTTTTTAGCAAAATCAGGAAGTCCATAAAGGGCTTCGCTTGCTGAGCCAAATTTATCCAGCAAGCTATAGAAAGTGATAGGGCCAATTCCTTCAGTACGAATCAGCCTTAACCAGGCAATTGTTTCTTGTTTAGTGGGGAGGTTGAGGGAGGGAAGATTGTGGTTTGCACCCAATTTTTGGCTCTTGTTTTTGAATCAATCTTTTAATATTGCCATAATGGGAAATAAAAATCAAGAGATTGAGAATAAAAGAAAAAAGCATTAAATGCTTATCGGAAACAAGGTAAGCATACAGAGGTACAAGGGTAGTAGTAGTAAGAGCTGCAAGCGAGGAGTATCTAAAAATTGCTGCGACTAAAATCCAGGTAGCAAGAGCAGCTAAGGCTATGGGCCAGGAAAGTACAAGCAACAGGCCGAAAGCGGTCGCGACTCCTTTTCCACCTTTAAAATTAAGCCAAATCGGAAAAATGTGACCCAGTAGGGCGCCTAAGGCTACTAGATAGATCGTAAAGAGGTAAATTTCTGAATAAGGCTTATAAAGCCATAAGGTCGTCCAGACGGCCACTGCACCTTTCATCCCATCAAGAAGCAAAGTCATCGCAGCAAGCCCTTTTCGCCCTGTACGTAGAACATTGGTGGCGCCAATGTTGCCTGAGCCGAGTTTCCTGATGTCTGTTTTCTCAAAAAAGCGTGTTAAGAGATAGCCAAAAGGGATGGAGCCAAATGTATAGCCAAAGAAAAAAGGGTAGAAGCCTTCAGTATAAAACCAGTGGTGTTGATGAGAACCCCACAGAGAGAAAGTAAATGCTGCCGCAATGAAAATAACAAATATAATTTTAAACAATAACCTAGCATTCATAAGAAGGGTGCCTAAATCTAAATTTGATTAAGACATACTCTACGTAAGTCTATGAATTTTGACAAGTGCTTGCTAAAATATTGTAAATTCATCTTAAGAATAAAACCTAAAGTCACTTTAATGAGAATGAAGTGTTTATTGGAAAGATACGAAAGATTGGGTGAAAAAGTGTAAAATAATTAAAGGTGCCGAATTAATAAACTATTATAGGACCTAATGACTTAGCGCTTCTTTCAAACTTTGAACTTTAATTTCTTTTTCGAGAGCATAGGATCGTTCTCCAGGGGTTATGATAGTAAGGCTATCTAATTTTAAATCTTCCATAGCAATGTACATGGATTTTGTCACTTTTGGCGCTTCAGAATATTTGAATTCAAAACCATGACGCTGGCTACCTTTAATAACTAATAAGTCAAGTTCAGCGCCCTTTTCAGTAGCCCAAAAATAAAATTCATATAAATCATTATCGTATGAATGGATTAGATTTTCTAGAGCATATCCTTCCCAGGATGCACCACATTTCGGGTGGGTTAAAATGTTATTATTTGATACTCCAAGTAATGCATGCAAAATACCACTATCACGGATATATAATTTAGGACGCTTAACCTGTCGCTTAGATATATTGACAAACCATGGTTTTAACTGTCGGATCATAAAGCAACCTTCTAAAATATCTATGTAACGTTTGATGGTTTTGTCTGTCATATCTAAAGATCGCGATAGTTCAGAGATATTGGCAATTTGCCCATGATAATGCGCGAGCATATTCCAGAGCCTTCGCATATTACCAGGCACAATTTGAATACCCATCATGGAAAGATCACGCTCAAGAAAGTTTTTGATATAATTAATTCGCCATTTTTCACTTTGGAAAGGGGAGGGAGCTAAAAATGATCGAGGAAATCCACCAAGCATCCAATGCTTATACATATCATTTACTTCATTGAGCTGAAAAGGAGGAAGCTCAATATAAGAAATTCGTCCTGCTAAGGACTCGCTACTTTGTTGGATAAGGTCTTGCGAAGCGCTTCCTAAGATAAGAAATTTTTTATCAGAGTTATCCACTAGAAATCGCAGATAAGGAAATAGATCAGGCCTTCTTTGAATTTCATCAATAACAATTACCCCTTCCAGGGACGACAATGTCAGAGAGGGTGATTCTAGCATCGCTAAATCTTGAGGATTTTCCAAATCAAAAAGATGAGCTGACGTCAAATCTTGCATGTAAAGCTTGGCAAGCGTTGTTTTACCGCACTGGCGCGGGCCAAGAATAGCGCACACAGAATGCAATGCGAATGCTTCCTGAATTTGGAGAAGATAATGATTTCTGTTGATCACGATAATGACTCTCACATTAAGACACCTTTTAATAATACCTCGTATTTAAGGTATTAAGCAACCGAAATTACGAGGAATAATGGAGAGCTTAAAAATTAAAATGGGAATGAAGAGTACTGTTAAGTTGGCTGGTGCTTTGATAAAAAGTGAAAGCTTGTTTAAAAAAGCTTTCACTTTAAAGCAGATAACTTGACTGTACTATCTGTATAGATAGCTAGAAGTCTAAGTTGCTTGTATCTTTAATAAATGATAAAGAGCGATCCTCCTTTTAAGAAAGACCGCTATTTAAATAAGCTTAACTTGTGCTTAGTTTCCTAAAGCTGGTAGTACTGTTCCAAAACTTAACATAGGTGCTTGAGGCAAAGTTCCAATCGCACTTAACTCTGTCTTTGAAGTAAAGCTCATTGGTGCTCCAGTCTCTGTTGTTCCTAACAGCAATGCTTGCATATAAGGTGATAAAGGTGTGCTCACTTCTCTTGCATATTCTCGGTTGAGATCGCCTAAATAGCTTTCAAAACGCTTTACTGTTTTTGCAGTAATAGCTTGAGGATACTCAAGAGCTTCTTCCATATCTCTTACGAGGTCGTTTAGGTTAAACACATACCCTTTATCTGCAGCTTCTTCTATAAGGTCTTTACACTTGTTCTTTAAACTTACCAAAGACTCAGCTTCAGAAGAAAGGGGTACTTGCGTTTGAGATGATGACCATAAAGCCTTTACCCCTTCATACCACCTCGCAGGTGAATACCAAGGAATATGATGGCGTAAGCTTATGCTATCAGAAGTGCTTATAGGGAGAGAGTCTGGTAATGAAAAACGTGGGAAGGCTTGTGTGTCTTCTAAAACATTCACTTTTTCTTTCTCTTCTAAAGAAAGTAAACTTTTAGAAACTTTCAAAGTATTTTTAAAAGTCTTATCATATTTTAAGTTACTTGCAACTCGGAGAAATTGTTCTTGAACAGATTCTTTTGCTTTCCAAAGACCGTTATCTATCAGAGAAAAACTTTTATTGCCATAAATAACATAGCTGGTACCCGCATTATTGTTGGCAGACCAAGCCCCCACAATGACGTCACTAATGCCATCAGCATTGATATCTCCGGCATAACTAACAGAGTGTCCGGATTGATCCCCCTCTTCAGCACCTTGGATGATCAACCCTTGTGCTGGATCCAAATCAGCAAGATAAAGGGGCCCGGGGTAGCCCCCTTTCAGTCCATAAATGACATAACTTTCCCCTATGTCATTCTTGGCATACGGGGCGCTTATAATGACGTCACTAATGCCATCAGCATTAATATCACCTGCGTAACTGACAGAAGTGCCCGAGCCATCACGTGAAGAAATTCCTAAAATAGAAAATCCCTGGCTTGCATCTAATTTGGCAAGGTCAATAGGCCCTGGATATCCACCTTCTCGTCCATAAAGAATATAACTTGCCCCTGTATTATAGTTGGTTCCAAAAGCACCCACAATGACATCACTAATACCATCCGCATTGATATCTCCTGCATAGCTGACAGATTGCCCTGTCCAATCACCTGTTTCAGCACCTTGCATAACAAACCCTTGGTTAGCTTTGAGAGTAGCTAGGTGAATTACATTTGAATCTTCATTAATCTGCTTGTCTGGCTTTGAAGTTTTGTGCCCTTGTTCATCTGCAATTTCCACGACACATCCATAACAATTTGTTATATAGAAACTTGTTGATAGTATTAAAGCACTTAAAAAAGATAATACTGGGAACTTCTTCATGACCTCTCTCCCTTATTATTAAATGAGCTATTCTTAAAATACTCTTTAAAGAATAGCTTAAGTAAGCATATTGGCTTAAAAAATATATTTTTTTTCTTACCATTATCGACACTAAAATAAGCACTCAGCCATGTCAATAATGGAATGACTCTTTTAAATAAATTTTAATGAACAGTTTGGTTAAGCTTAATATTGAGCTTCTCCTTTATAATAAGTCTCCTTTTAAATTAGCAGGGTGGGATTCATTATACGGGAAAGTTCAAAAGGGATTTATTGCAACTTTGAGATGAAAGTAATATATGTAAAATAGTATTAGAAAGGAAGTATTATTACTTATTTTTTATGCAAAAGTGATAATAAGTTAAAATGGGGTTTCTCTCATCTATGTACAAAGTAGCCATCGTATTTACCTCCGTTTCTTTTATGTTATCTACTAATGCTGGATTAGCAACTTCGATTTCGATTGAAGAACTGAAAGAAGATCCAAAACCTTTGCAAAAAAAGAGTGAGGAGCAAATCTTGGAAAAAGGTAGTTCTTTTGTTCCAAAATTGCCTGCTATAGATGAAAAAGAAATTGAAGCGGCTTCAAGAAGAGCAGATAGAATGCTAGGATTTAAAAAAAAGAATAATTTACAATATAACAAGTATAGAGAAAATTAAACATTCTTTCTTCCTCAGCCTAGTTTACATTAATACCAATTGGAATTGTCCTTTAACCGCTTGATGCCTGCTCAATTTTAGATGGTCGAGGCTACAAGGTATTTTGATCATGCCCTAACGCCTAAATCGCTTTAACAATAACACAGCTTGAAAATATTCAATTCCTTTGCATTATTATTCTATAGCAAGAAGAAAAGTGTCTGATAGTGAACTTGCAGTGGCCATTGTTATCTGATAGTGGCATTGACCACCATTGGTTGGAACGGGAGTCGTCATAGTTACGTTCGTAACACTACCAGCACGAGAGGCAGATTTTAATGTCCAACCACCGAAGTTTCCGGTGCTATACAGAGTAACAACCTCATTATTTGTTAGGTTTGGGCAAGAAATTGCATGGCCTGTTGCACAAGTTAAAATTGCTGCAGACAGTAAAATTGAATTCTTATTTATAAAATACTTCATTTTATAAATCCTATTTTATTTATATAAATTAAATTTTATTTTGTATTGAACCATAGATATTAATATTATATTAATTATTTATAAAAAATTGAATGTATTTATAGAGCCTTCTCAGATGAAAAGATGGTAGTGTCATCTTAACCGTGAATGTATAAACATAATAATTTGATCGAGAGAATATTTTTAAGAATTCTAAGGATTTAAGAAAGACTTATTGATGCCAATAAGCTATAGAGTAGATTATAGGGACAACACCCAAACTTCTTAAGTTATGTTAGATTAAAATTATAAGCTGGATTTAAGGGATGAAATTATCTAAATACAATAGAGAGGAACTCTTAAAAAGGAAGTGTAACATTTCTTTAGAAGAAAAGCTTATTGAGCTTGAAACAGCAAATAAAAAATTAAAAGAGCAACTAAAATTACTCAAAGAAGAAAAAATCTTTTATGAGGATTTTTATGAAAACGCTCCTGATATGTTTCTCTCTATTAATACCCCTATTCGTAATATTTTAAAGTGTAATCAGACTCTTATTGACAAGCTTGGGTATACCCAGGAAGAATTGCTTAAGATGAAGGTTACAGACTTATATCATCCTGACTGCATAGAGAAATCTCATGCTTTAAGAAAGGAATTTATCGAAAATGGCTTCTATACAAATGCTGAGCTGCAACTCAGAAAAAAGAATGGAGAGAAGCTTTATATTGTAAGTAGTGCTACAGGGATACGAAATAAAGAGGGACAAATTATTAAGAGCCGGGTAGCTTGGAGAGATATTACTAGCCTTGTTGAAGCGCGACGAATTGCTCGTGAAAGAGAAATAGAATTATATAATGCCAATCGTTCTCTTAATAAGGCTAACTCTGCCCTTAGAAACATCAATAAAGACTTAAAATCTTTAATGTATATAGCTTCTCATGATTTAAAATCTCCTTTACGAACAATTTATAGTTTTTGCCAACTTATTGGCCAAGAGCCAGGGGATACTCTTTCTCATCCTTCTCAAATGATGCTTGAACAAGTACGAAAAAAAGCCAAGTATATGGACAAGTTTATCAAAGATATTTTGCAATATTATCAAGCTGGTTTAAAAACTCCTCATTTGGAAACAGTCGTAATAGAAGATCTGCTTCATGAGATTATCGAAATGCTTGATTGGCCCAAGGGGTGCATTTTTGAGTTCAAAAGTAAAGTGGTTACTCTGATTACTGCACGGGCTCCTTTATATCAAATCTTTCATAATCTGATTAGTAATGCTATTTATCATCATAATAATCCTTCTACTGCAATCATTTCAGTTATATGTGAAAGCAGGCCTCTTTATCTAGAGTTTGCTGTAAAAGATAACGGTCCAGGGATTCCTCGAAAGTATCATAAAAAAATATTTCAACCCTTTCAGAAGTTAGGGTTTAAAACGAGGTATGAAGGCAGTGGTATAGGACTTTCTCTAGTTAAAAAGCTTGTGGAAAGCCATGGCGGGACTATTAATGTAGAATCAGCAGTAGGAAAAAGTACAACCTTTAAATTTACCTGGCCTTATCAACCATTTATTAAGTAAAATTTGATTATTAACCTGGAGACATCTAAATCCCTACCGACAATTGCCGGTAGGGATTTAGTTTAAGTTAGCTCAAAGAAGACAGCTTCAAGCTTGCTAGATTCGGTAACTTAGACGAACTTGTATTGTATTAGTTTGAGGTTTAATTTTATAACGAAGATCCTTAACATATGGATGAGGGGTAGAGGCATTGAAATGGGTAGGATTAAACGTTTCATAGCTACAGTGAGTGCCCTCAAACCCAAGCACAACTTTTTCATTAAATGGTATATCTACCCCAATACCTACAAGCCACCCTGGTAAATATTTCTTAGTTTTTGCGTAAGGGTTAGGTCTTACCCCTACATTTATTACTGATGTATGTTCCCAATGTCCCAGCATAAATCCTGCTTTTATATAAGGCATAGATTTAGCTACGAGGGCCCCCACACGCACAGCAGCACCAAAGGAATGCTTATGTGCCAACTTTCTTACGCCTCCACTAATAGTATCTAGAATCGTACGAGCTTCTTTAGTTTTCGTATTCGAGAGCGTTGCAAGAGCTTCCATACCTAAGTAAATACGAAGGTCTCTCCCATGGAAACAACCAACTCCTGTATGAAGCCCCCCATTTATCCCATGACCTGAGAGCTTTACATTATTTCCTCCTCCATATTCCTCAGCTCCAGAAATGAGAGATTTGGTATCTGTAGTCATATAACCAATATGACCTCCAATATAAGCATTATTAAGATTGGATTTTTCAGCTTTGACTTCTTGCAAACTTAAAAAAGTAGAGGTCGAAATTAACAAGAATTGAATTATAGAACTTTTTTTCATTAAACTAATTTCCTTTCATTATTTTTTTATAAAGCAAAATTTCAAATATACCTATTTTAGATTACTTAGTTCATTTAAATTTATTCCTTGATTTGCTATAATTAAAGCAAGTAAATCATCTTTTTGAGACCGATTCATTTTGCTCACTATCTGCTTAGTTGTATAACTTCTCTTTTTATTCAATTTAGCTTCCTTAATCATTGATGAAAGCTCATGCTCTAAGAGTGTTTTTACATTAATAGAAGGGGCGTGAGTTACTTCGGGCACTATTGCTGGAGGATTAAAAGCATCAGCAAGTTGTCCTCGCTTCTTAAAGGTTTTCTTCAATCTATTAAGTTCCCCGCTGACTACTCTTAAAGTACCCCGAACTTCATCTTCAGGAATCTTTTCGGCTTGCGCTTGAAGGATTTGCATATCATCCTTTAAAGATTGTAAAGTTTCTATTATATCTTCTTCCTTTTTTGGAGTCTCTTTTGCAGTTGAAGTCGAAGTAGCAGGGGAAGCTTTTTGACTTGGACCTCTTACGGATTGAATAAGTGCAAAGCTATCTTGAAAGGTCTTAAGACTACTTAATGTAGTCTGATCTGTAGTAGCACTTTGAGCTTCCTTGGTCAAATCCCCTACGGCTTTACTGACATTTTGTGCTGCCTTTAAAAGCATCTGAAAATTTGTGGGACCACTCACGGAGGCGCCTCTTAAGGTACCAAAAGGCTTTTTAACCTGTTCGTCAAATAAGTGTAAAAGTTGTAGAGAAGCAGTACTAGATAGACCCGCTTGTTCTGGCATTTTTTGAGGTGTTTCTTTCTTTTGAGAAGTAGAAGGCCCAACTTGCGGGCCTAATTCGCGCCTTAGAGTCCCTTCAAACAAATCAAGTTTCTTTCCAATTGCTTCTAAATTTTTCTGCTCTTCTTCCATAGCTTTCACGAGCTCTGCAGAAATTGCTTGGTTTTCTCTTACAACCTCATGACAGTGTTGTATCTCTTCAAAAACACGTTTACGGCCATATTTCCACGCCATATAATCTCCCATATCAACGTGTGGAGTTGCATTTACCCCATAAGATGTAAGTAAAAATAAACTACTGAGGCTCATGAGGAAAAAAGTCTTATATTGGGGGAAAAATCGCACTTTCATGTTTGGTATAACTTGACTAAGTAAATACATAAAGTCTCCTTTTGTAAATTTAAAACTACTCTAGACAATAACTACTGGACATGATGAATATAAGAAAATATTAAAGTGTTGTAAAGCCATATTGGTAATTATAATTTTAACACCCTCAACCCATTGAAAGCTATTGAAAAATAGGATTTTGAGCCTTAATTTTGCTATCATAGCCCCTCTCGCTCCTGAGATCTGAAAATCCTTTTGTACCTTCATGTCACGTACTCAACCACATAGCGTACATGTATTCAAAGCCTCACGTTCTGCGAGCAAATTCATATAAACTGATGGCTGCAGCATTGGAAACGTTCAAGGTTGGAAATTGTGGCGATGTCGGCAAAGAAGCGAGTATATCACAATTCTCGCGCGTAAGTCTGCGCATGCCTTTATCTTCACTGCCCAGGACAATAGCAAGGCGTCCACCAACCTTCACTTCTGAAAGGTTTTGAATCCCTCTTTCATCTAGACCTACAAGCCAAAAACCCTCTTCTTTTAACATTTGAAGTGCCCGTGCAAGATTTGTGACATTGATTAATGGAACATGTTCCAGAGCACCGCTAGCAACTTTGGCGATGATGGGATTAGAGAGGTTGGGTGTATGATCATCAGGCTGAATGACAGCAAAGGCTCCAAACGCGGCAGCTGACTGTCTGATAGAGCCAACATAATGGGGGTCACTAATTTGA
The DNA here is from genome assembly GCA_016742295.1 of Alphaproteobacteria bacterium. Lineage (GTDB taxonomy): Bacteria > Pseudomonadota > Alphaproteobacteria > JAGOMX01 > JAGOMX01 > JACVCA01. The sequence goes on from JACVCA010000006.1 coordinate 18,610, forward strand.
TCAAGGACCACAATCAATGCTTGATCAGGAAGATGGGTCAGCTTGTCCTCGAGATGAACCCGCGCCAGAGGGTCGGCTTGTAAAACAATTCCTTGATGGGTGGCGCTATCACCTCCTTTTGAATCTAAGGTTTGAATATCAGTAATTTCAATTCTAAGTTCGGGATGTGAGGCAAGAAGCCCTTCATGTTTTAGCTTCTCATGAACTTCTGGGATTACCCACAGGTGATGGCATCGGCGTTCAGAATTTGATAAGGCAGCCTTAACCGCATGAAGGCCAAACACATAAGGTATTTTTTTAGAGGGAGGATGTTTCAAGTTTTTGGATTTTTTAATCATGGAAATATGGGGCTCGTTTGGTCTTTAATTGCTAGTATACATATAGAGGAAATAACAAAAGAACTGCAATGTTATTAGATTAAGTGAAAGCAACATATACAGAGATTTGTATTCCAGCAAGCCTTTACTCCTCTTTGTCTCTTCTTACTGTGAGGAAGAACTAGAAGATACAAGATACAGCGATAAATTCACTAAGGAAGTTTGTCTTTTGTATGTTCCTTGATCTATCCTCCTTTGTGGAGATGACAGGCAGAAGAAAGAGAGAATAGCGGAAATAGACGATGACAAAAGGTCAAAGTAGACTTAGGCTTTCTAGATTATTTTTTTTAACAGTTATCTTGAAGCATATGCGATTTCACATTGACAATTAGCTGATCTTGAAATATCTCACTAAATGAGTAAGTTCTTGTCAGGAGGGGTGGCCGAGCGGTTAATGGCAGCAGACTGTAAATCTGCCGACTTATGTCTACGTAGGTTCAAATCCTGCCCCCTCCACCAAAAAAATGCGGGTGTAGCTCAATGGTAGAGCCCCAGCCTTCCAAGCTGGTCACGTGGGTTCGATTCCCATCACCCGCTCCAATTACGTTAAGTCGTATAAGTGAAGTTAGAGGAATGAAGTAAGTTTATAAGTTGAATGGAAGAGGTAGAAGATGTCGAAGGCGAAATTTGAGCGAACAAAGCCGCATTGTAATATAGGAACGATAGGCCACGTGGACCATGGTAAGACGACGCTGACAGCGGCGATTACGTATGTGTTA
>JACVCA010000295.1 GCA_016742295.1 Alphaproteobacteria bacterium
CCTTTAATCCCGGATCATCAAGACGTGCGCCCTTAAGATTAATTGAACCTTTCAGCTTGGCTGTATCAATCTTGATACGTGATGTTTCAGTGATAATTTCTTCGCGCGATTTGATCTGGGTTTCTAAAGGCGCATGTTCGGGTAGAGACACAGCTAAGTTATCTTGGACCTGTGCTTGCTGAGCTTGAGTGACAAGTTTCTCTGTACGCGGCATTTCATAAAAATAATTCCACGCGCCCATGATCCCGAGAAAAAACACTACGAATAAGAGTAAATTTTTTTGATCGTTCATAATATCCACATCTCTCTATAAAGCATGTTTTAAATTTTATGTTCGTGGAGGTACCACATCAAGGCCTTTGCTTCCCCACGGATGACATCTTGCAATACGTTTTAGCGTTAACCATACGCCTTTGAGGCTACCATGTATACGGATTGCTTTAAGCGCATAATCTGAACAGGAAGGAAGAAACCGACAACTTGGACCAATCAACGGTGAAAGACAAAGGCGATAAAACAAAATCACAGTTAAAAGACTCTTAATCACTAACCTTTGACAAAACTGAAATCGACGCATTTTTTTTAAGACTCGCTCCTTACGTTACGTAGATTACGGTGTACCCTTGAAAGGCAAAACTCTATATCTCTTAAAAGCTGCTCGTAAGAGCAATCAATTGAAGCTGAACGAGCAATTAAGACATAATCATATCCACCTTTAGCAAAGTTTGGAAAAATCTGCTGAACAGCGGCACGGAGCCTGCGTTTAGCACGGTTGCGTTTGACAGCATTCCCGATTTTGCGACTAGCAGTAAAACCTACTCTACAATCTGAAGCGTGATCCTCTAAAACCATTGAGGGACACGAGTCAATTTGCAAGATCAGACTTGGTGCAATCCAACGGTTTCCGGAGCTGGCGATACGCACAAAATCTTGCCGCCGTTTCAGCCGAAGAATAGACACCTAGGTTTATGCAGACAGGCGTGCTCGGCCTTTTGCACGACGGCGTGACAACACATTTCTGCCTCCAACCGTTTTCATGCGCGCACGAAAACCATGGCGGCGTTTACGAACCAAGACACTTGGTTGATAAGTTCTTCTCACAATAATCTCTCCACTTTACTTTTCTAAGCGCAACCTATGACATGACTTGTAGGTTGTATACGGCATTTGAGCCTGTTACGTCAACTCATCTTTGAAAGAGGAGTATCTAATTTAACTGAAGCTCAATCCATTTCTCTCTCTTTAGATGGCTATTAAGTCCTTAAATATCATTGTTGTCGCAAGATAAAGGCTAATCTTTCCAACAATCAAGCCTGGTTTTTCCTTTGTTTACCAGAATGATATCTTTGGATTAGAGGCAGGTAGGTAACTCTACGAAAGCCTACAAAATAACTTCTTATGAGAAGAATAATATGCTATTTTTAAAGAATAAACATAATTTAATTTCTCAAATTAAGGACTTTAATGGTAAATCTCTTTAAGAAAAATCCCCCCCTCTTTATTGGCCTTGCATTGCCTCTTTTGATGCTGCTAATCTTTGTAGGAATTCCTTTTATTTCTTCTTATCTTGTGCCGGCGCCACAATATAATTTTATATACTCCCTCTATAATACTGGATCGGAGGGCACATTACGGGTCGTTGATGGGAAATTGATCCTAAACATTTATAACTCTCAAGACCAGCCTTTAAAACCTCGGCAACAATTTTATCTCGTAGATATAGTTTCAAAGAAAAGTACAAAGCTGAATTTCTTCCCCTCTACTTCTAAAGATATTATCATTCCCCCTCTTAAGAGC
>JACVCA010000296.1 GCA_016742295.1 Alphaproteobacteria bacterium
GGCAAAAGACGTACACAAGCTTCAATCAATGCCATTGCTGCAACCTCACCTCCCGCAAGAACAAAGTCACCCAGACTTAATTCTTCAAAATCCCAAGTATCCAGCACGCGTTGATCAATTCCCTCAAAACGCCCGCACACCATAGCAACTTTTGGCGTCTGTGCCAATTCTTTTACACGTTCTTGTGTAATTGGCTTTCCTCGGGGCGATAAGTAGATCAAATGCCTAGATTTCTGATCATTTTTAATGATATCTTCTAATGCTGCATTTAAAATATCGGGCCGCATAACCATTCCCGGTCCTCCACCAAACGTCATATCATCCACGGTTCGATGTTTATCGTGAGCATAATTGCGAATATCAACTGTATTCAAGTACCAACGCTTTTCTTCTAAGCTGCGACCCAGGATTGAAAACCCTAAAGGTCCCGGAAACATATCAGGAAAAAGCGTCAAAATTGTAACGTCCCAAGCAAAGTCCATTTACACATCCCACACTTGTTAATCGTTTTCTGGCTTATCGTGTATTAAGGCAATATCCGCATCCATTACCATATATCCCTCCAGAAGACTCACTTGGGGTACCGCTTCTTTTGTAAAAGGGATCATCACCAATTTATTATCTGAAAAACACTTAACTTCTAGAAGGTCACCCGCGCCAAAATTATATACAGCCCTTACCGTACCGAAGTCTTCGCCCGTTTTTAGCTGCAGCACAAGACCTATAAGATCAGTATGATAGTATTCTTCATCTTCAAGGTTAGGTAAAAAAGCACGAGGAATGTAAAGCAATACTCTTTTTAATGTTTCAGCCTCAGTACGACTTTTAACTTCTTCAAAATGAGCAATAATAACCGCACCTTTATGAACCTTTGCAGATTTCACTTTGAATAAAGTTTCACCTTTTTCATTGTAGAAAATCGGATATTTAGTAAATGTCTCTGCATTTTGTGTAAAAGACTTAATCAATAAAGACCCATGAACTCCATGAGCACCCATAACCGCTCCCACGCAAATAAATGCACAGGAAGTTACAGCTAGGGGTGCAACCATTGGGCTATCTTCCAAGAGGTCGTCTTCCTCAATGGTTTAGGTTTCGGATGAAGTTTCAGCAGTTGCTACTTCAACGTCAGCAGCCACTTCTTTAACCTGAGCCAACTCCGCTTCGACCCCTTCGGTTTCAGCAGTCACTTCTTCAACTTGTGGCTCACTTCCTTCTGCGGCTGAAGCAGGTGGCGCTGCAGTTTCAGCTACTGCAGTCTTTGCTGCTTCTAGTTTCTCTTCTTTTTCTTTTGTGCGTTCTTGCGCTTTTTGCTTAGGTAATGATTTCTTAGGAGATTCATTTATAGTAGGCATAGCTATAATATTGGCTTGGCCCAAGAATCGTGCAACTCGATCGGTAGGTTGTGCTCCTACACTTAACCAATGCTTGATTCGATCTTCGACAAGATGGATACGATCTTTATGTTCATGAGGAAGCATCGGGTTATATGTGCCCACTTTCTCAACAAAACGCCCATCACGGGGGCTGGTGTTCTCTGCAATAACGATACGATAGTAAGGGCGTTTCTTTGCCCCAGCACGAGCTAAACGAATTTTAAGTGCCATTTTTTTCTCCTCTTAAGATATTTAATTCAACGTCGGAATAAGCTCATGAGACCTTGGCGTTTCATACCCTTTTCCCCTAACTTTCCCGCTTGCTTCATCACAGTACTCATTTGAAGTTACTGTTTCATCAAACGATTAACTTCTTGAACCGAAGTTCCAGAACCTTCTGCAATCCGCCTG
>JACVCA010000007.1 GCA_016742295.1 Alphaproteobacteria bacterium
TTTTAAATATGTAAAGACGCTCCCTGATTTCTGTATAAGTGATGGACATATTGGCGTGAAATTTGTGCGATATTTGCAACTGGGATGTGATTATACGAAAAGCTTTTATAAAAATGCTCTGGAAACTTCTGCGAAATGAAGCTGTTCGCAGGATTATTCTTGTCAGCGAGGATGAGCCTTCCCGTCCCAACAATTCTGCTGTTAATTCTCAGAGCACAAAACTTAGAACGGATATCATAAATATCTGTCTCCTTTTTTGAGCCTTCTTCATAAAATTCCTTATAATGAGAGCTGGCTACTATTTCATTAATCATTAAATAACGTAATTTAAAAATTTCAGATTTAATATTTTCCGCATCTGAACATACGATTTCAAATTTATGTGCTCTTGCAAGCCTTATTCTAGTTTTTGCAGTTATAACTTTATTATCGCGAGTAGAGTAAAGCTGTCTAGAGGATGTTTCTGGCGGTAAATAGCTGGCAACTCTACAATGGTTAATCCTGATTGGAGGTAAATAGTCCGACCTGAAAAAGTTATAACATCATAAAATTATATACAAAAAGTGGTTTTCAAAGTATAGATAACTGCAAGAAAGAGAGGTTCCAACTGCTAAAATGTTGCAGATTATTCTGACTTTGGAGGCAAAATGAAACCTAAGGAAATGTGTCGAGGTGCAACAGAGGATCTTTTTAGACAGCGCCTCGAAAACATCATTGACATGAGACATGAACTCATAAAATTGTCCAGTGTTATTGATTGGTCGTCTTTATCTGAAGAATTTGGGGACTTTTACAGTGAAGAAATGGGGCGGCCTGCAAAACCTATCCGCTTAATGGCCGGCTTAATTTTGTTGCAGCACACGTACGGTCTTTCAGACGAAGAAACGGTTCTGAGATGGCGTGAGAATCCTTACTGGCAATACTTTTGCGGATTCGACTACTTTCACCATGGTTCGCCCATCGATCCAACATCCCTTATCAAATGGCGTCAACGCATTGGAGGGAAAGGATGTGAGAAGATCTTAAGCTTGACGATTGAAGCAGGAATTGAAAGCGATGTCATTACAAAGCGAGATCTCAAGCGTGTCATTGTAGACACAACGGTTCAAGAGAAAAACATTGCTTTTCCAACAGACTCAGGTCTTTACCTGGCAGGTTTAGAAAAGCTCGTCAAGATCTCTAAAGATCTTGGAATTAAGCTTCGCCAAACTTACGCAAGAAAAGCGAAGACCTTATCTGTACAAGTCTCTCGTTATGCTCACGCACGGCAATTTAAAAGAATGCGGAAATCTTTAAGGACGCTGAAATGTTTTTTAGGCAGGGTTTTCCGGGACGTAAAACGAAAAGCTTCTCCTGATCTGTTAGAAAATACAGCCCTTGTTCATCTCCTACCCTTGATTGAAAAACTCTTAAATCAGACGAAAACTTCAAAGAATAAAATCTATTCCCTCCACGCCCCTGAAGTAGAATGCATCGCCAAAGGCAAAGCCCGTAAGCATTATGAATTCGGCAACAAAGTAGGTCTTGCCATTCCTCTTAAAAAGCCTTTCGTTGTGGGTGTCAGTTCTTTTCAATGCAACCCTTACGACGGGCATACGTTAAAGGATTCTTTAGAAAAAGTTCAAAAGCTTACAGGGATAAGAGTCGATCAGGCTTTCGTTGACCAAGGTTACCGCAATCATGATGTTCTAAATGTAGAAGTTTTTCACTCCCGGCAAAAAAGAGGCGTTACAAAAACAATCCAACGGCATCTTAAAAGACGGCAAGCCATCGAACCTATTATCGGCCATCTTAAACAAGACGGTAAACTTGGGCGCAATTATCTCAAAGGCCTCATCGGTAATGAAATTAACGCCATTCTTTCAGGGGCCGGATTCAATCTCAGAACCATTCTTAATAAAATAAAACTCATTTTCCAGAAGCTCTTTTACCAGGCGTCGCTTCTTCTTTATCCTAAAAATCGCTTTTATCTCTCAAACCAAATTTAAATTGGACTTTTTCAGGTCGGACTAAATAGGGGACGCATTTAATCATGCTTTCCTCTATTCCATTTTCTTTAAATGCTCTTAAATGTCTGGTTGCTTCTGCTTTATTAGAAAGCAGAATTATTAAACTCAAGAAAGACAAGCTAATCTTGAAAATATTGGTAAGCTTTTTATCCATTTTCCATAAAAATTATTAGATATCACCTGTACAGGGTAATATTTAAATTTATCTTTAGATTCTAATGCTGTTCATAGCCTAGCTGCTTTTGAGTCAGAAGGTACTCGACATATACGTAAGAGGCGATCTCCATGAGTTTCATCAATGCCTAGTTGCTCAAAAAGTCTAAAGTGGTATTTCTCAAGGATTTTGCGAATTCTTTCTCGTTCTTGGTACGAATAGCGGGTTGCTTCTGCTACCCTTTTTAAAACAAAAGGATGGTCACCTTGGCCTGCTGCTTCCCACCCCATTTTTTCTTTAATGGCTAAGGCTAGCTCTTTTCCTTCGCAGCTGTAAGAGCCATCCATATATGGCTCATTTTCAACAAAGATAGTATTAGTAGCGTGAATAACAGAAGGTGTTGCAGTTGTATACCAAAGCAGAAGTTTAGAGGAATTTTTCTTCTGCCATGTTTGAGCATCTAATATAAAACGTTGGTATAAGGTGCGAACAATACCGCTGTTTTTCTTATCTTGACAGGTTGCGCTTAGACCTAAGAATACGGATTGAATAGATTTGCCCCTAAACATTAAGGGTTCCCACCCAACCATAAAAAAAGAAATAAGCTTCCCTCCTTTTTCGCGCAGTAGATAAAGTTTAGTACAACGATTCAAATCACGATTTATCATAGCTGATGGATCTTCATAACTTGGAGAGGTTAACTCTTGTAATTCTTGTATAAGAGTTTGATCATCTGCAAACTCTACTCGTTCTAAAGATTTTATGCCTGGATGTATTATATGCTTCCAAAATAATTCTATTGGATTGTTATAAACAGAATTATGTAGGCTACCAAGGGAAAGATTTATAAGGTTTTTCCAATCATATTGATAGGGTTTAATTTTAAAAACTATAGGTTGTATAAGAGTCTTACCAATGCCGTCCGCTGATCCACCTGCATAAACTGCTTCACCACTATGTTCAAACCCTAATTTTAAGAGACGAACTCCTAAATATCTCTCGACTTCATACCCTCCTGCAACATATTTAAACTTATTGTCCTCTGCATACTGAAAACCTCTAAGGATTATAGTTTCATAAAGCAGAGTTCCTCTATAAAGAGGACTTACACAACATCGACCTAAATCAATAATATCTTCTCCCGTAGGGATTTGAGCGCGACCTTGAGTCCAGCTTTCAAAAACCGCGTTTGGCCCGGGCGTAAGGCGACCGTAGGCTGCTATAATATTATTCACAAAGACAACAATATGTTTGCTGCGCTCATCAAATTGATCACGAGAGGTAGATTTGTTTTTATAAGTAGGAAAGCACTGTACTCGAAGTTGGTCCATTTCTTCTGTAAAATGATCTTCAACAAAAACTTCAATAAGTTGTTCTTGCGCGAGTATCTGCATCTTATTATGTATTAGGAACTTATTTTCAGGCTGCTCTTCTGGATATGAAGCGCTGCATTGATATGTTATTAAAGCTGCAGTAATAAAGATTTTCCACCCAAACTGATGACGCATTAGCATATACCTCCTTGCCTATTATTGTTTGTTACTAATTTAATAAAGAATGCAATTGTTGCTATTTTGATTATCTAAATTGTTCCCTTCTTCCCACCAATAAATCGGAGAATCATTACTATTGAGGGGTTTAATATATTTTAAAGCTTCTAAATTACTGTCCATTATATCAGAGCGATAGTATTCTCTTCCACGTTCAGCAAAAGCCTTTCTTATCTTATTTCTACGTGATAATTCTTCTCCTCTAGCTATCTCATGAGAAACAAAGGATGATTCAGGTTGCAGTAAGAGAAATACCATGTCCGTATCCCAAGCATATCTAGAATGAATTTTAAGATATAAAGGGGCAAAGGTAATTATAAAAAGGCGGAGTCCATTGTAACTAAACTGCCAAGTAGGATCATCTATCTTCTTGTTCATACAGTGCTCACCTTTAGGATCTGCCTCACTAAAAAATTGTAAAGATTTTCTGGTGAATTTAATAAGTGTATCTAAAGCATTACCATATTTTTTAGGGGCTGCAATAACGAAGCCATCTAAGTTCTCAGAAGGGGCTATTTTTGTGAAACGGTTTAATACAGGCATAATATTCTTAAGGTTGTTAGTAAAAGATTCTTGCATCTTCCAATCAGGACTACCCCATATCTTAGCTAATTTAGCATACGGGCACTCAATTTGATTACGTATTATATTAAACTTCTCTAATGCTTCACACATTGTAGGATCATATAACCTATCAAACCTATCTTTATCTCTTAAAGCTGAGGTTGCCAATGTGCTGTTTATATGCTCAATAATATCAAGCTTATTAACAATGGCGTAGGTCAGTATCACACTATGAAGTTTTGCTGTTAATTCTTGTATAGTTGGAAGTTGAGCTCCCATTTTGGGCTTTTTTTCCCCATCGTAACTATTAACTACTCTTGCTAATTCTCCTATAAGATGGGCCATAACATAAATGTTGCTACCTAAAGGAGAAGTCCATCCACTATCATGGAGATTATTTAATACCCGAGGTATACCTGTTTTGTTATATTCTACCGACAAATTACAGCTATATTGGTTGGCTAAACAGGTTGTAATGACGAATAAATCCGCAACCTCTAGAGCTAGTTCTTCAGCAGATTCAGAAGAATGAGCTATTTGGCATATTTCTCCTAATTCCTCACTCACTCGTGCTAGAGTTGATAAGGGTGTCCAATATCCACCAACTCTTTTTATATGCTTATGAATTTTATATTGTAAGGACTTAATAGTTACTAAAGGTGCGGAAGTACCCTGCGTTTCCTCTCTCTCTAGCTGGCCTCCGAGGAAACTTTGAGGAAGGTATGAATCATCGTCGCTAATAATATTTTCGCTACTTCCGAAGGCGGGCCATTGTAAGGTTGTAATAAGTAAAAGTACGGGGATCTTATAAACACTGATTCTCATCTTTTATTTCTCCAGTTATAATCGTGCAGTTGAATGTACATTTGGAACTCGGCAAATTCGTAACATACGATCACCTTGGGTTTCATCAATCTCAAGTTCTTTAAATAAATTGAAATTTTTAGCTTTAATGATACTCTCTATACGCTCTCTTTCTACTGTCGAATAACGTGTCTTTTTTGCAATACCTTTAATAACAAATGGATGATCGCCTGAATAAATAGGCCAGTGCATATGATTCCTTATTGCAAGCGCTAATTCCTTCCCTTCTTCATCATACGAGCCATCGGCTCGGGGTTGGTTATCTGAAAACATCTGGTTGAAAATATAAAATATGGAGGGTGTAGCTGTAGTATACCAAAGCAGTAGTTTCTTGGGATGACGTTCTTCCCACTTACGGGCATCATATATAAAGCGACTAAATAAAAAACGAATAAGCCCAGTACTTTTCTTATCCTGACGCGTTACACCTAATCCTAAAAAAACTGAAGATATAAGCTGCTCTCTAAATAATATTGGTTCCCATCCAACCATGAAGAACGCTATAAGGCTCTCATCTGCCTCACGGGCTAGATAAAGCTTATTGCAATGATTTAAATCACGATTCATCATTGCAGTTGGATCTTTATAACTGGGTAAGGTAATTTGTTTGAGCTCGTTTATAAGTGCTTGGTTGTGAATAAACTCTTCCCGTTTTAACGTATGAAAGCTAAGAGAGTGACATTTTGTTTCTACTTGCTTTTCATTCTCAGAGAAAGTATGTGTTGCCCTACTTATTGAACAAAAAATAGTAATTTTTAGAATTAATATTAGAGATATTTTTGTTATATTTAGCATCTAATCCAGGTTCCTTGCTTAGCTTTTATTAATTTTTATTAAGAATATTCCTGCCAATTTTTAATTATATTCGCTGACAAGAATTCGGAGTTCATCTAAATTAAATTTTTGCGCTGTCAAGCATATTTTTGATGAGATATGACCAATCATAATTATCCTTATTTATCTTATATACAATTGGTTGAATAATAATATCATTAAGAATACAGACAGGAGGTCCACTGTCCTCAAATCCTAATTCCTGTAAAATCGGACCCATCTTGCTATCAATTCTATAAGACCCTACAATTGAATGGTAACTGTTATATTTAGCAAATTGGAAGCCACTAAGAATAATAACCTTAAAGAGATTTTTTCCTCTGTATTTAGGGTTTACCAGGGCTTTTCCAAAATCAATCACATCTTGACCAGTAGGAATTCGAGCTTTACCGTGCGATATGGTTTCAAAAACAGAATTTGGACCCGGGGTCAGCCTTCCATAAGCAGCAATCTCTCCCTTAATCATAACAGTAATATGCTTGCTTCGTTCATCAAATATATCTCTTGCAGTAGACATATCAGAACGCAATTCAGGAAAACAGATTTGTCTTAATTGGTCCATTTCTTCGTTAAACTTGTCATGAATTATAATACATGGCTTATCATTTTCGTTGGTACTACTGTAATATCTTGAGTAACTAGTAGGTTTACCGGTATTGTAACTACTATATAATTGTTTCTGGCAAGATAAAGAAGATGAGTTTCTATAGGATAAGGGAAAGCTCGCTTTAACAAGCCAATCTTCAAATATGGTGGCCCTTGTAGCAAAGCTTTGTGGTAAGGTACAAAATGCTTGAATTAAGTACCCTATAATCCAATATTTGGCATGCTTCATTTATTCTCCTTTGAAGTCTCTCTTGCCTGCTTATTTATAAGTTATAATTAAGAGAATTTCAATCTTATAAATTTTTACAAAACAATGCATTAGAAATAATAATTTGCATATAGAGACCTCTCAAGCATCATTGACCTTATTTAAATAATAGATTTACATTAGCAGGTAATCTTGTAAACTATTTTATGTAATTTAAATATGTTAGAGGGTCTTATAAGAACCCTACAGCCCTTTAAAGGATAAACAGAATGTCGTGGGTAAGGTTGTTTTTCACATTTAATTTAATTCTTAGCACCTTTTATGGGGAAGTTTTTTGTACAATGGCTAGCTCTCCGGAAGACAATACCATACAAGAAACTTCTTACTCATCTACGTATGCTGAGATGCTAGAAAAAGCAAAAATAGAGGAAATTGATCTCCCCTCTCCTGAAGAAGATGGACGAATACAGACACTTAATCTGAAAGGAGCGATGGCTCCTACATTTGACTTGATGACCCAAGCTTTTCTTAATAATATACAAGGTAAGCGCGCCTTAGAAATTGGCGCTGCATACGGTAATGTTCTCTTAGAGAGCTTAAAAAGGGAATGTGCTCATTATACAGCCAATGATCTAGATACCAGGCATTTAATGATTGCAGCTCTAAGAATATCTCAAGATGATACCCTGCAGCATCTCTCCTTAAATGAGATTTTAGATTTTTATCCAGGAAGCTATCCTGATCAAGTTAAAGTAAAAAGTAGCGCATATGATGCTATTTTATGTACAAGAGTATTACATTTCTTTCCCCCTCTTTTATTTAATAGAGCAATAGAAGATTTCTACCGAGCTTTGAAGCCAGGGGGAAAGGTTTATATATTAGCAATTACTCCTTATGTAAAATTTTATGAATCATTTATTCCGGAGTATGAAAAGAGAAAAGAAGCTGGTGTAGAGCACCCAGGATATGTAAATTCTCTTCTTCCTTATGTTAACCGTGAACTTGTGCAGGAGTTAAAGGTTAGAAACCTCATTAATGAAGAAGAACCCTTTATGTTCCTAGACACTACTTATTTATCGGAGAAATTCTCTAAAATTGGATTTATAATTGAGAAATGTTCTGAGCTTGCTTTAAATTTTAAATCAAGAATGTGGCAATATGATGGTCGAGAGCATGTAGGATTAATTGCACAAAAACCCCTAAACAATGAATAAACCTAATGATTTTTAATTAATTCTCATAGAGATCTATTTAGATTCCCTGATAAACCCTTTTTTTAAGCTTTTTAAAGCCTTAAGTAGATTCATCATATATAAGCTAATTCATATTTAAAGTATAAATTGCCATTTTTAATAATTAGCGTATATAAAGGCAAATAATCAAAAAACCATAGAAGTCTTAAATTTCTTTAGATTACTTCTCTTATTTCTCCCCTGATCAATGCTGTCATGGATTTAGAAAACCTAGTATATTATAAATAAAGCGATTGCCTAAATTAAAGATAAAGGATATTGGGCTTGGTATCATAAACACGAGTTTAAGCACAAAAATAAAGTAGAAAATACATTTTATAGACTTAAAACAATCTTTGGCAGGAAGATTTTATCAAGAAACCGGAATAATCAGGATGCTGAAACCAAATTAATGTTTTGTCTGCTTAATAAAATGACAACACTTGGTATGCCACATTTTGTTAAAGCAAGCTAAACATTCACACTAAATTAGAGTGCGTACAATTAAATGATTTACGCCACAAAGCCGTTATGAATGATCTTTCCTTAATAAGGTCGCCATTAAGACTCTATTCTCGAGCTTTTCCTTCAGAGTTAAAATAGCTTGAAGAGGAGTCAAATCTATTATAACAAGCCTATGAAATTACAAAGACTTATTTCCTATTATGCAATACATACCTAATGAGCTAGTGAAATTCCCTTCTTGATCAAGCTCATTCAATTCTCTTAACCAATTAACCTTATCTTCTTTTGATATAAGCTGAGCTTTTTCTGCGCGATCTGCTGCCTTTGTAAGGCTTAAAATTATATTGGCTACTGTATAACTATAAAAAAGAAGCGTGTAAGAGAAGATTTGCGTATTTTGTAATTCGTAGCTTTCAAACAAGCTAAGCAATTCCTTTGCAATGGAGGGATTTTGGATAAAATTGCTCTGATGCGCTAATATCCGTTGACTAAGTGCTAGATCAGAGGAATTATTAATAGACAAAGTAGACCAATCTGGATCTATAATTGCGATTTTTCCACCTGGTTGAGTAACGCGTATCAACTCCTGCAAAGCTTTATGAGGAGTCTTAAGATGTTGAAATACTCTATCTGCTAGGCAAAGATCAAAAATCTTCTGCTCAAATTTTAAATTATTCACGTCACCATGGACATATTTAATACGGCTGGAAGATTGAGCATACTTTTGGGCAAATGCTACCATAATTTTACTATAGTCTATGCCGATAATCTTTGATTTGCCTTTAAGCTTACATGAAATTGCAAAAGTATCTTCTCCAGTCCCACATCCTATATCTAGAATTCTACTGTAATTTTGTACACAAAGAAGACTATGAAACCAAGATTTATAATTCTTTATACTTTCTTGGGTGTTAACATATTTAAGATAATTAACCCATTCTTGTGGTTCTGAAGCCTTATCAACATTCGAAAAGCTAGATACTTGATATGAAGGAAGAGTTTTATACATAATACAGTAGCCCCAGGGGTGTGTCTGCTAAACTTCTATCATGAGGAATTTTGGGATTGCAATAGGATAGAAAAGAATTAAATTATGAACTAAATTAACAAAGTAGATTCTTTTGATATGGTAAATTATACCTCTAGTTTCTCTCCTTTATTTGGTCTAGAACAAGAACATTTTATATTTAAAGATGGAGTTCCACCCACTAAAAAAGATGTTGAAGATTTTTTTATCCTTTTAAATAATTACGGTTATCTTGTTCAAGTAAGAAATGAAGAAGGAAAAATTGGAGCTATTGCGAAGAATACCAAGTATGGGCTAATAACAATAAAAAATGATTTCTGCACTCACATTCTTGAAGTAGCATTTCCTCCTTTGCAAAATCTTCTTAATTTAGAGATTCTTTACGTAGAAACATGGAATCTAATTTCTAGCCAATTAAGGAGGTTGGGTATTAAGATACATTATGGTGGTGTGCTAAAAGAATTACCTAATAATACCATCTTATATACCCCTGATCAATCTGCTGCCTTACGCCAGAGCAGGCTTATTCAGAGAGAAGTTCCCAGTTTAAAGTATAGTGAGGTAAAATTTTTTGCAGTTATATGTGCTACGCAAATTCATTTAAATGTTCATGAATCGCAACTTTATATTTACTTGGATAGACTTTACTCATTCGAGTATCTAATACCTTTGCTTTTTAGTACAAGTAAAATTTTTCTCAATCATCATGCGCATTGTGTTCGCCCACTAATTTATAGAGATAGCTTCAAATCTTGTTATCAAGCTTTTGCTTATCCATATATAATTCCTGATTCAAGGGAAAAATATAATGGAATGATTAAAAGTTCTGTTTCATATCTGAAAGATTATAGTTTTATTGTTCCCAGAAGAGATTTAGGAACTATAGAATTTAGGACCGCATGTGCTCAAACGGATGTTAAGAGAATTATTGAACTTATTGTCCTACGCTATGCAATCTTTCTTATTGCACAAAACTTTCGGTCACATTCTTCTACTTGCTCATCGTTCTTATTCTACAAAGTTTGTGAAAATGGGCATATAAATAGCAGCATACTACAAGCAGATTTTACACAACTTAAAAGGGCGTTACCTTTCTTACCACCTACTTTTAGGAAACCTATGATGGCAGTGTTAGAGCGAATCTTAAATATTTTAAAGGATATTAATACTGAGCATGAAAGATAAGGCTATTTTCATGAGCCATAAAAATTAAAATTGTTAAAGTGCAGAAATACTCCTATAAAGATAAGCATAAGGTAAGTTTAAGGGGGACCTGATGAATTCTCATATTAAATTCATTAAGCAACTGTTAATTCATCAAGATGGCATTGTAGTAGGAGCAACTATATCTGCTTTAAAACGTATAGGTATATATAAAGTTCTTTTCTCTAATCCAGTTCTGACAATAAAAGATATACAAAAGAAATTTCCTGTTAACATTTCTTACTTTTATGTGGCTATGAGATGCCTTGTAGCTCAAGGATGGCTCACTAGTAAAGGAAAAGTAGGAAGCAAAGCAGTCGAATTTCAACTAACATACTCTGGCCGATTAGTTTCATGCTTGTTGGAAAGGTATGAAGAGCTAACAAATTTCCTGTATTTAAATACCTCAAAAGAAGGGCAGTTAGAGTTAGCAGAGGTTTCGATAGTTAATGCACTAGCAGGTTTTATCAATCTCGCAAGAAATCATTGGGGGTTACCTTATGAGAATTTTTCCGAAAAACAGAAAAAGATATTAGATATCGCTCTCTATCACTTAGACGGACTGTTGGTTGCACCTATTCTTATCACACTTAAGATGAAAGATATCCTTGATGAAAACATTCTTAGATCCTCGGATCCTAGTATATTAATAATTTTAAAACTTTTTGAAAAGCTAGGTTGGGTAGCTGAGAGGAATTCGAATATTGAGTTTACTGAAGTAAGCAACTTGATATTTAAGTATGCTTTACACTATGGTTTAACTTACTCCTATTTGCCTACTTATGCTTGCCTTGAAAAATTATTATTTTATGAAAGCTCAATTAGAACTCATTTAGTACCAGGTAGCCATGAAACTCATGTACTGCGAAAGCTGAATGTCCTTGCTAGCAGTGCAGCCCATAAAAATTATTTTCAAGATACTTTTCAAATGTTTATAGATATATTTAATAAAGAGCCAATTAAAGAACAACCACTTTTTATTGCTGAGATGGGTTGTGGAGATGGGACGTGGTTAGTGAATATATATAAAGTTATTTCTACTTTAACAATGCGGAGGAACTTCTTAAAGGAACGCCCTTTGTTAATGATAGGCCTTGACTATAACCTTGAAGCTCAAAATGTTGCTCGACAAAAATTAAAAGCTGCAAATATCCCCCATATGATACTTTTTGGAGATGTGAGACATCCAGAAAAGCTTAAAGATTTACTTCAAAGCGAGCATAATATTGATATTAAGGATGGACTTCACATTCGAGCATTTATTGATCACAATCGTACATATAGCTCTCCCGAGAACCCGGGTTTGTTTAATCATTCCTCTTTTTTATCAACTGGCGTTTTTATTGATGAAAGCAACCAATTGATTCCAAATAATTATCTTGAATTAAATTTCTTAGAGCACTTCAAAAAATGGCTACCATTTATTGAAAAACATGGGCTTATTCTTTTAGAAGCGCACAACATTAATCCTCGAATTGTTCACAAATATCTAGGTAAAACTCATGCGGTAGCTTTTGATACTTATCATGGTTATTCTCATCAATATCCTATTGATTATAAAGCTTTTATGCAGCTTATAAAAAAGGTAGGTTTGATAACAGACACAAAATACCATAAAATATACCCTAGAAATCTCCCATTTATTGCAATAAGTTTAAACTATCTTAAAGCAAGAAATTATCATGTTGGTAATTGAATAAGTTCATTAACTAAAGTTTAAAGTAATGCAATCTCTTCTCTGCCATAATATTGAAGCAACCTCTGATGGGGAAAAGATGCATCACCTTTTTTATGAAAAAGGTGATTTATTAAATCCAAAGAGATGGTGGCTTGAGGGTATAGAAGAAACTATTCAATTGCTGATATCTGAAATAAAGAGAAAAATTAGATGTATTGCTGATTCAAGCCTGGTGATTGACCGAGAAATAAATATTATAGACTATGGCGCAAAGACAGGCTTTACAAGCATTGAAATAATCAAGAAGCTTGAGGAGGAGGGCATTCTAGAAGACTGCCATAAGTTAGGCATAAAATTTTATCTTCACCTTATCGACATGCCCTCTAATTGGTTCTTTAAATCTCATCAATTACTGGGAAGATTCCCATTTATTATCTTTCATTCTTTAAAAGATAACCCAACAGGGAAAATTTTAAACATATCAGACATCTTTGAACAAGAAAAAATTGATATTATTGTAGCTAATCTATCTTTTCATGTGATTCCTGTACACATTCTACCGCGGATTATTCAAAATTTTTTCTTAGTGCTTAAAAATAATGGTATTTTTTTATGGAGTTCACCTGATACCCCCCCCGTTTCGCCCAATACCCTTCTTGTTCATGAATCAAGCCGACGTTTGCGTAAGTGTTTATTGGAATTGGTAGATAATCAGGAGCAAGAGATTAGAAATGTTGCTAAATATCTACCTAAAAGCAAAATGAATATATTAGAAGTAATTTACCAAGCTATTTCATGCATAAATAAAGAACCATCCTCTGAGGAAAGAATTAAAGCCGCTAATATTGCTTCAAAGCAAATTCTTGAAGCCCCAACAAACCTTTCTCAAATATGTGATTTTTTAGACCACTATTTTAAGGGTAAACTTATCTTTAGAACTTCTGTAGTAACTAAGAAAAACCTATTAGACATATTATTAATTCCTTCAAATCAAA
The DNA here is from genome assembly GCA_016742295.1 of Alphaproteobacteria bacterium. Lineage (GTDB taxonomy): Bacteria > Pseudomonadota > Alphaproteobacteria > JAGOMX01 > JAGOMX01 > JACVCA01. Next base: position 13,390 of record JACVCA010000007.1, read on the forward strand.
GGTATTTTTATGAGATTAAAGAGGAAAAAATACGAGTGGATTTTATAAAGCTATTAATGAAATATTATATTTTTCCTCAACTCTCAAGAGCATGTTCACCTTACTTTAACCTGCACTGGACCATAGGAAATTTTGTAAAAGAAGCAGGTAGCCTGCCAGGGGAATTAGGTTAAGTATAGGATATATATTATTTTAATGGCAAAGCTTTAAAATCAATAAGAAAGACTATGTATGAGCAAACAACAAATAAATCAAAGTGAAAATATGATAGAGATAAAGTTAGTTAGAGACAATCTGCAAAGACAAGCTGTCTATCATTTGCGATATGAAGTGTTTGCTAAAGAACAGAGAGATTTCAGGTATGCTAATGAGGTGACTAAAACTTATCAAGATATATGGGACCATGATCCATCTACAATCGTACTAATTGCAATAAGTGCAGAGAAAGAGATAATAGGGAGCCTGCGTTTGGTTTTTAGGAAGGTAGGCCCTTATCTTGGAGATAATGGATATGAATATGAGAAGCTTGCTTATAAATTAGGAATCCCTCTTAAAGAATTATTCCTTACTACTGTTATTATTACCAGAGGGGTGGTTAGAAAAGAATATAGAAGGCTAGGGGTTTTTAAAAAGCTACTATCTTATGCAGAAGCTCTTTGTAAAAAGCACAATGCAAATATATTAATTGGAGCTACCTCGATGGAAAATGATGCTTCTAAAGAACTTCTTCTTAGTTTAGAGTTTAACCAATATACTAGAAATTTTAATGAAAACGGATGGGAAGGTGAATATCATTATAAAATTGTATCATAGAGAACTTCCTGAGATATCTTTAATTGCATTGCTGTTAGGAGAGAACCCTTCTAAAGCATCTTTAAGCATTTCTTCAAAGGTAGAGATGCAATTGGGAGTCTGCCTCAAGCACCTATGCTAGCTTCTACTGCAGTATTGCTAACCTTAGGAAAATAACCTAAAGCTGAACTAATCTAATAAAGAGCGATTTTTCTTAAATGGAGAATCGCTCTTTATCCTTTTATGGAAGAAACAACGAAATTTTACTTCTAACCATTTATGGCAGTTTCTAAACCCGAGTTATGGATTAGTTGATTGCTTTCGGATAAAAACTTCTTAAAATGGCTCTTTACTTCATTTTTTAGACGTAATTCGGCTGTGAGGTTATCTCATACCAATGAGCGAGAGCTTCTTTTAACTTATATTGCCTTTCTTTTGCTGAGAGTTTATAGAGTCCAATTTTAAACCAATTTCTGAGGACACCAAAAACTGAAAGGAATAATTGAGCTTGAGGCAGGCTTTTAAAACGACGCATCTGTTTATCTTTGAGTCGGGTGGATTGATGAGAAAATTCAATACCATTATTCAGCCTCTTATGGCTTCGATACTCTGGGGTTTCCAATGGTTTCTTTCTGACTGCTTTATAGCTTCTAAGCTTATCTGTAATCATTACTCTTGGTACATACAATTATGCGCAAACTTCTTCATATTGTGTTTGGGCTTGTAAAACACAAGAAATCTTCTAACCCGAGTATGCTTGCAAATGGTGCTTGACTCTTAACATAACCCGAGCATCTGTAATAAGAGTCAAGAAATTTTATAATTTTGTAGCCAAGGGGATTGCCTAGAAGCAATAGAATTAAGGATAGCGAGGAGCTTACGCATCACAGCAACAAGAACAACTTTTGCTTTTTTACCTTTGACTCTAAGTCGAAGATAAAATGCCTTGAGGAGTGGATTAGAACGAACGCTAGCCACAGCAGCCATATAGAGAGCTTTACGAACATGAGCCCTTCCTCCTTTGATACGGCGCTGTCCCCTTCTTTTCCCACTATCTCGATTAAAAGGAGAGACTCCTATCAAGGAAGACAAGGACTTATGATCTGCTTTCCCAAGCTCGGGGACACCTGTAATCATAGCTAACGCTGTTTGTTCTCCTACCCCTGGAATTGAAGTGAGAAGTTCCATGGATTTCTTAATGAGAGAGTTTTGTTCAATTTTTGTTTTGAGTACTTCTTTAAGGTTGATGAGCTCATCTTCTATCCAAGTAAGATGTCTTTCAATAGAAATTTGAATGCTTCCAGAAGCTCTTTTCTCTAATCTATTTTTGAGACATTTAACTAAAGATAGATACTAAAGGTTCAAGGTAAGATTGTAGCACGAGATCATTTTGAAGATGATGGGTTAATTTAAGGCTGTTATGAACCATAGCTAGGCTTCTGCTTGAGGCTTTGTCCTTCGAATAAACCGGGCAAGACGATGGCGGATATCGCTATTAGAAGCTTCAATAGGAAATGTTAGGTCTTTGCCTGGGAAGTGACGGTCTTCAGGTAAAAGCCGATAGAAACCTGCCCAGTCGTCCGTTGCAAATACGCATTCTCCGTCATCGACTCGTTGAATCAGTTTTTTGCAGCATGAATCGCCACGATTGCCCAATTCCCATCCGAGAGATCGACGCGATACGCCATCAATGGCTCTCCAGAGCCAAACTTTCTTTTTTTTCCATTCACAAAATGCCACATCTCATCAATCATCACGATCTTACTTTCTGCATGAGGCTTAACTTCTTCAATTAAACTTGCTTCTTTCTTAATCCATTTAAGGACTGCAACGCCACTTACCCCAAACATCTTGGCGATCTTATTCATAGAAACGCCGCACATCCCGTAAAGGACGATCCCAAACGCTCTAAGAGCAGGATGAACGCCTCGTCTGTCAGTTTGTGTAAAGTTGCATCTACAGTCCTTGCAACGGTAACGTTGCAGGCCCCTTACAAAACCATTCTTAATAAAATTCCCAGATCCGCATTTCTTACAGCAGTTTATAGTCATAGCTTAACCCTCCATGACTACATTATTCCTTTTTCTAGCTCTTTTGTCTATCTTTAGTTAGATGTCTCAAATATTATCACTTAATGATATAAACGAGCAGAGATAAACTTCAGAAAGATCTAAGCGAATTAAAAAAACTTATTAGAAGCATAATATAATTCTTCATTTACATTCATAGATTCATCTGTTTCAGCACGTTTATGAAGCTCAAAAAGCACTCTTATGTAATCTTCATAGTTACTTTTTACGATTATAGGAACTTGTCCATTTTTAGACTTTAGACTTTCTAAATCATTTTTTATTTCTTCAATTCTTTTAAGAATAATGCTGCAATTTTTCTTTGTAGGATTAGGGTCTTCAATTATCTCACTTGACTGCAAGCTAACGGATGATAAGATTGCTAAAGAGACCAAGAAATAACCATTATTAAATTTCATCTATTTCTCCATTTTTTTAAATTCTGATGTGAATATTTTAGTAATAACATTTTTATTATCATTGATCAATTTATTTAGGATAATCATTTTTTACATAAAAATATTATTTAATTTCTCCACCTTCATCTATTTCTATCCATTCGCCTTTAGATGAAAAACGTGATAAAGAATAGTCTAAATTATCCTTAAGCATAGATAATAAGCTCCATTTTTGATAATATCCGGCTAGATGGCCATCTCCGACAACAATTAAGAGAGGAGGAATATTGGTTTCACTATTAATAAAGGATATAAGTTTATCTGCCCAAAGTTTGTTGCGTTCGATGGCACTACGTGGCATCCTATTTATATCAGAATGCTTGATAACTTCCCAAGAATAAACTTTAAGACGCTCTTCCCATTTTTTCGCATTAATGGCTCTTAATGTTTGTTCATCAGATTTTAAAAAGGACATAATAGAAGCAAAGCTTTTTCTCGACCAGCCACAATTATGTACATAATCCCCTTTTTCGTGTTGTTTTTGTATTGTAAGCAGCTCTGGAGACGTTTCTAAATACCTTGTTTCTCGCCAGTGTAAGTGCCATAGATGCATAAGTTCGCTCTCTAAGCCACCAAACTTTTGGTAAGATAATATATTAGCATGCTTCCCCAAAAGTAGAGCTCCTAACCATACTTCTGCTTTATCTATTTCTACCAATTTTACATTACTAGATTCTGTAGCATTTAGCATAAAGTATTTCCCAACGCTACATTGCTCAAATTCATTTAATTCGTTATCGTAACTACCTCGAATACCTATTCGAAAGAAAAAATCAAACTTTAATATATTTGTTAGCTATTTAGATTCAATTTGATTTGCAGGATCATTTAATTGCCGAAGGGCTTCTTCATTCGAAGATTCATGCTCACTATAAAATATAGGTTGAAGAAGTGCTATTCTTTTTAGCTCAGCTACAGTTTTCAATGTAAGACATTTATAAATAGGCACAGTATGTTGAGAGCCTAGAATATAGATTTCTTTGTTATCCTTTTTTAAGCGGAAAAATGGTATGTCCTCTTTTTCGGTTGCTAAACGAAAGAGAGGTATTATTGCTTCATGATCATATTTATTATTGTTTTCAGATCGCTCCAACCATCTTATAACAAATGAAGAATCTTGTACTATTTCACCCTTTATTTTTTGAACACATAAATTTTGAAGGGTTTGAATTTGATCTTCTAAAGTCTCAGTGGCAAATATTGAGGTACAATATAATAAACTTAATAAACTATAACAAATAAACTTTTTCATTTTTAATCCTAACATACAACTCACCATAATTATATATAATAAAAAAGACATATTGTCAATATTTAATACTTAAAATTTGGTACTCCCAAACC
>JACVCA010000008.1 GCA_016742295.1 Alphaproteobacteria bacterium
GGCTGACACTCTATAAAGGGGAGAAGAGATTTAGGGGAGGCTGATGATATGCATTACGGCTCTTAAATAACTTAAGCTAAGAGCGGCGAAAGGAAATCTATCATAAAAGAATATCCTCAACTTAACTCATATTTCTCTATTAGAGATCTTATAAGTATAGTATTAAAAGCAATCCTTAGGCTGCTAAATTCTTGCCAAATAGTAATAAAAATATTTAAAAATAGATTTTGAAAAGGATCAAAAAATTACTTCTTGGTTTCTTTCAAGCCTCAATTACGTAAAGTTTCTGGAAAGATTTCACTTAAACGTCCCCCAATGCGAATTGGAGCAATGTGAGTCGCAAGCCCTGTTTGATCATCAAGCTTTACAAAAGTTCCGCATAATGTGGCGACTCCTAAGGCGGGTTTCATACTTTGAACCGGGACTTCACCTTTGAAACGAGCAATGGGGATATCTTTCTGCATGCCAATGACGGAATCAAAATCGCCACACATCCCCGCATCAGTCTGATAGGCTGTGCCGTTGGGTAGGATTTGATGATCTGCAGTTGGTACATGGGTATGGGTGCCCACCACAAAGCTAACTCGGCCATCAAGCATATGGCCCATCGCCATTTTCTCGCTCGTCGCTTCGCCGTGAAAATCAATTAAAATACATGCTATCTCAGGATTTTTAAGATTATAAGTGGTTAAAATCTCTTCCATTGCAAAAAAAGGGTTATTCATTTGATCAGGCATGAATAGGGAAGCCATGAGATTAACGACAATTGCATAGCGATTATCCAAGAGAGGGATTTTGGCAAGACCTTGCCCGGGAGTTTGGGGGTTAGGGTAATTGTAAGGTCGTAAAAGATGAGGATCCGTTTCAATATAATTGATAATCTCTCGTTGGCGCCAAATATGGTTACCAGTGGTAATGACAGTAACACCTGCCTGATAAAAGTCCCGACAGATTTGAGGGTTAATGCCAAAACCTCCTGCTGCATTTTCACCATTAACCACAATTAGATCAGGATGCAGTTTTTCTTTAAGAAGGGGTAACTCTTGTAAGAGGGCTTCCCGGCCGGAGCGGCCGACAATATCGCCAAAAAAAAGGATGTTCATAATGTTTGACCTAATAAATTAGCTTTTCTGTGATAATCCCATCTAGTCTCTGATCTGTGGGTTCAACAGGAATTGAATCTACCCTTTGCATATCATAGGCAAGCCCAATGGCGGTAACATTTTTTGTTGTTCGTAACAGCTTTAATGTGCGGTCATAATATCCTTTCCCATACCCAAGACGATGCCTCCGTGCATCAAAAGCTACGAGAGGGATCAGGAAAATATCAGGTTCGAGTTCTGAGGCGGTAGCATCAGGTTCCAGGTTGCCAAATGAACTTTTTATCAAAGGGCTCTCAGGTGTCCACTGCCGAAAAATGAGAGTATGGTTTTCAGTAATCACTGGCAGGGCAATTTTACAGCCAGAGTCAAAATACCTCTTCATAAAAGGTTGGGAATCAAGTTCGTCCCAAAAAGGGATATAGCAAGCAATTATTTTGGGAGGGTTGGGGAGAAAACTGAGAAGGTAACCATATATATTCAAACTGCAGTTAAACTTATCTTCGGCTGATAAGCCTTTAACATAAGCGCGACGTTTTAAAAGCATTTGTTGACGAAGAAAATCTTTCTTTTCAATAATTTTCGTTGTCACCATAATAATGTATACTTCTTTAGTTAGGCTTGCAAATTAGTAAAATATTTTACAAGAGCTTAAAAAGAGTATAAAATTCTCTTCAAAAAAAGTAAGAGTGCGCCAAACAAGCGTTGGTCAAACGGATCCTCATGTGGCCTGTAAACAGGTGGGTACCGGATGCTTAAGCCCGGAGGCAAAAACAGAGCCAGCTCCCTAAGGATTTTTATGGCCCTGGGGATAAGTGACCTGACGGCTTGGTCAGCCTACACTCTCATTATTAAGTATAAAATTTAGCTGATACTTTTACAATCAATTTCGTTTTGGAAGCATGCGACGTAAGATTTGATCTTTAATAACAAAATGGTGATAAAAGGCTGCAAGTGTATGTAAAGAAACAAGAATACAAAGGGCATAAGCTGAATAACCATGAATTTCCCGGGCGGCTTTAGCTATAGAATTGAGGTTGTAATAGAGCGGTTGAATCACAAAGAGATTATAAAACTTAATGGGATGCCCACTCATTGTCGTCATGATTCCGCCACTTATAGGAAAAATAATCATTAACATATAAAGTAAGATTGTATTGATCTGTGAAGCTATTTTTTGCACGCGTGGTACAGACAAAGGAAGCATAGGGCTAGGATTTATCCAACGCCAAATTAACCTTAAAAGAACCAGGCTAAAGATTAAGAGGCCAGTCGATTTATGTAAATCATAAAGAGAGTATTTCATGACACTAGGCGATAAATACATCATAATATTAGCAAGGATATACATACCAATAATTAAAAACGCTATTGTCCAGTGGAAGAGTTTAGCAATAGAACCATATGAATTTCTTGTGTTTTGAATCATATTTATTTTTTCTTAAAGTTCTTAGTTTGAATTTTTGAATAAGTAGAGAATAATGTCAATTAAGTTTTTGATTAAAATTGAGGTTTCTATATTATGCTTGATACTCTTTTTCCCCAGGACCCTGTTACAGTGAATCCAGAAAGGAGTGCAGCATTAAGGCCGCTTGCAGATCGCTTACGTCCCCAGGACTTTGAAGATATTGCGGGACAAGAACATTTATGGGTTGAAAATGGAATTTTCAACCAAATTAAAAATAAAAATTTCTTGGCTTCAATGATTTTATGGGGCCCACCTGGATGCGGTAAAACGACCTTGGCTCGCATAATTGCAGGAAAAAGCGGCTGTATTTTCTTGCCACTTTCAGCTGTTACAACTACTGTTGCTGACTTGCGTAAAGTTTTTGCCCAAGCTCAGACAGATTTAAAACAAGGCAAGCGTACTCTCTTATTGGTTGATGAAATCCATCGATTTAACCGGGGCCAACAAGATGTATTCTTACCCTATATTGAAGATGGTACAGTGATCTTGGTAGGAGCTACGACAGAAAATCCTTCATTTGAATTGAATGCGGCCTTGTTATCACGCTGTAAAGTTATCGTCCTTCATCGTCTGAGCGAGGATGCGCTCGAAAAAATTTTAATTCGTGTTGAAAGTTATATGAAAATCCCGTTGCCTATTGATCAGCAAGCACGCATGACTTTACGAGAAATGGCAGATGGTGATGGACGTTTTTTGATTAATCTGTGCGAAAGTCTCTATGCTTTAAAACTTGATAAAATTCTAGATCGTACAGGCTTAATTCAAGCTCTGCAAAAGCGCATGCCCCTTTATGATAAGTCACAAGAGGGGCATTATAATTTGATCAGTGCTCTGCATAAATCTTTACGCGGCTCGGATGTCAATGCAGCACTTTATTGGCTCTGTCGGATGCTGGAAGGGGGAGAGGATAGGCTCTTTATTATCCGACGTTTGGTACGATTTGCTGTTGAAGATATTGGGATGGCTGACCCTCAAAGCCTACAGCAGGCTTTGGCTGCAAAAGAGGCTTATGATTTTTTAGGGAGTCCTGAAGGCGAGCTTGCCATCGGGCAAGCTGTGATTTATCTTGCAACAGCACCCAAGTCAAATGCAGTTTATACGGCTTTTAAATCTGCTACCACCTTAGCCAAAACCTCGGGATCTCTGATGCCGCCCAAGCATATTCTTAATGCACCAACCCCTCTTATGAAGGATCATAATTACGGGAAAGGGTATATTTATGATCATGATACGCTGGAGGGTTTTTCTGGACAAAGATACTGGCCAGATGAAATAGAAAAGGAAGTAGATTTTTATAAGCCTGTGGAGCGTGGTTTTGAACGTGACATCAAAAAGCGTCTACAATATTGGCAAGCTCTCAGGGATAAATTACAGAAATAATATAAAGAAAGGCGAAGAGCTGAAATATGTCCCCGGTAGCATTTATTGTTTGCACTATAAGTTCTAGATTTTCGAACTTGCTTTAAGTATTTTTGTGTTATAGAGACTGCAATTTAGCCAAAAAATTTTATTTTCAGGGGGGCCTCTTTAGGTAGGCGGGCCTGTAAATTGCCAAGATGAGGTTCTTCTGTACTCTTGATAAGCTTCCATTTTATCGGAAACACATATAAATCGTCTGCTGCCATAAGGTAGGAGGAGGTCTAGGTTGTATGGAATAAAATGTTAGCGATTGCGATTGAAAAGTACCTGGGTCCTATTTATTATGTCTTCCATTAGAGTGTCTCATTTTTTTGTACAGCAAATTGTTCACACCTACGCTCAAAGTATAATAGATGTTAAGGTAAATAAAAGATTAAAATTTTAAAATAATAATATTATTATTTAAAATGTTGATATGGATTTATATTGATATCATATTAATAAATATTGAATAGTTGAAGATCATTTACAAAATGTGTCAAAAACGGCATAAACAGTTATAAAATTTTTTTAAATGCGCAACTCGGACCTTTAATGCCTGACAGCAGTTTTATTCATCTTCGTGTTCATTCTACCTATTCTCTTTCTGAGGGGGCCATCAAAATGGAGCCTTTGATTGAAAGATGTATTGCACAAAAATTGCCTGCTATTGCTTTGACAGATACCTCCAACCTGTTTGGTGCCATGGATTTTTCACAAATTGCTGCCAAAGCAGGAATTCAGCCAATAATTGGTTGCCAGATTGCGATGACCTTAAAAGGAGGAGACCCTCGCCTAAAGCAAAGTCGATTTCACAAACCTCAAAATCGTGTGGAAAGACTTGATCAAATCGTTTTACTTGCTCAAAATTTGCAGGGTTACCAAAATCTGATGTCCCTTTCAAGTCATGCTTGGGCGATTGCTAAGAACCAAGGGATTCCTCAAGTGAGCCTGGATTTTCTTAAAGAACACGCAGAAGGATTAATTGCACTTAGTGGGGGAATACAGGGTGGAATTGCACAATTGCTGCTATCTAATTATGAATCTGCAGCGGAGGAGATGCTAAAACATCTTGCAGCCATTTTTCCCGGACGTTTTTATGTGGAATTAACACGGCATGGTTTAGATTCTGAGGCTAAAATAGAACCTACTTTGATAGATTTAGCTTACCGTTTTGCTCTTCCCCTTGTCGCAACCAATGAAGCTTTTTTCCTGGATGAGGATATGTATGAAGCCCATGATGCCCTATTGTGTATTGCTGAAGGAACATATGTTCTAGAAACGGAAAGACGTAAGGTGACCCCCCATCACCGGCTTAAATCACCTCAAGAAATGGCAGCGTTATTTGCAGATCTTCCCGAAGCGCTTGTGAATACGGTTATGATTGCCAAACGCTGTGGATTTATGGTTGAACCCACAGCCCCCATGTTACCGGCCTATCCTACAGAAAAAAATGAAGTAGAGGAGCTTAAACTTCAAGCACTTGAAGGGCTTGAAATGCGTTTGAGAGACTTAGTCTTAACCAACATTATGACTTCCGAAAATCAAGATGAAATGCGTAAAGTATATAAGGAACGGCTATATTACGAACTCGACATCATCAGTCAAATGGGTTTCCCTGGTTATTTCTTGATTGTTGCTAACTTTATTCAATGGGCAAAACAACAAGATATTCCTGTAGGACCCGGACGTGGATCGGGTGCAGGTTCTCTTGTGGCATGGGCTTTGACAATTACGGATATAGATCCGATCCGATTTAACCTCCTGTTTGAGAGATTTTTAAATCCTGAACGCGTTTCCATGCCTGACTTTGATATTGATTTTTGTCAAGAAAGACGGGATGAAGTTATAACCTACGTTCGAAGTAAGTTTGGTCATGATCGCGTAGCGCAGATTATTACCTTCGGTAAACTTCAAGCGCGGGCAGTTCTTCGTGACGTGGGGCGTGTTTTGCAAATTCCCTATATGCAGGTTGATCGAATTTGTAAGCTCATACCCAATAATCCTGCTCATCCTGTTACGCTTAGTGAAGCCATCGAACAGCAAGTTGATTTGAGAGAGATAATCGAGTCTGATGCAACAGCAGCCAAGCTTGTGGATTTGGGAAAAAAATTAGAAGGCCTCAATCGTCATGCTTCGACCCATGCTGCGGGCGTCGTGATTGGCGATCGTCCTTTAAGGGAGCTAGTGGCTCTCTACTTTGATCCCCGAAGCGATGTGCCTGTTACGCAATTTAATATGAAGGATGTTGAGAAAGCAGGTTTGGTAAAATTTGACTTTCTTGGGCTTAAGACCCTTACAGTGATAGCGCATACAATTGCCCTTTTAAAGAAAAGCAATGTACAAATTAACTTATCGCAAATTCCTCTTGATGATAGTAAGACTTTTGACCTTTTACGCCGCAGTGAGACGGTCGGAATATTTCAAGTTGAAAGTGGCGGTATGACGGATGTCCTAAGGCGGCTTAAGCCCACTCGTTTTGAAGAATTGATCGCTCTAGTTGCTCTATACAGGCCAGGTCCAATGGACGATATTCCACGTTACATAGCTTGCAAGAATGGTGAAGAGAAGGTTAATTATCTCCATCCAAAACTAAAGGAAATCCTTCAAGAAACATTTGGCGTAATGGTGTATCAAGAACAAGTCATGCAAATTGCTCAGCACCTTGCATGTTATAGCTTGGGATCTGCAGATTTATTAAGACGGGCAATGGGTAAAAAGATCAAAAGTGAAATGGATGCTCAACGCGTTAAGTTTGTGCAGGGAGCGGTTGAGCGAGATATTAAGGAAGGAGTTGCGCATCAAATCTTTGATCAAATGGCTAAGTTCGCAGGCTACGGATTTAATAAGTCTCACTCTGCACCCTATGCGTTGATTACCTATCGAACCGCTTATCTCAAAGCCAATTATCCTTTGGAATTCATGGCTGCTTTAATGACCCTTGATATGGGAAACATTGAAAAGCTCAACCTTTACCGCCAAGAATTAGATAAAATGATGATTCCTTTAAGAACACCTGATATTAACCTCTCACAGGCTATATTTTCAGTTGAAGCAGATCAACAAGGGAAATTAGGACTCCGTTATGCTCTTGCTGCAATTAAGAATGTGGGGGAAGGGGGGATGAACAGCATTGTTGCTGAACGGGAACGCTCCGGGAACTTTAGAGATATCTGGGATTTTGCATCAAGAATTGATGCCCATGTCATTAATAAAAGGCAGCTCGAAAATCTAATTTATGCAGGTGCTTTTGATAGTTTGCATCCGAATCGACGGCAGCTTATTGAGTCTTTAGAAATGATTTTGCGACATGCTTCAATGATTACTGCTGAACGTCAAAGCTCACAAGCGAGCTTATTTGGAAGTCATTCTTCCGAGACCTTGCCAAACACCAAGCTTGTTGAAGTACCTGAGTGGCCTCAGCTAGAGAAACTACAGTATGAACTTAATGCGATAGGATTTTACCTCTCATCACATCCCTTAGATGGTTACACTGAGAGTTTCCAAAAATTATCTTTAACCCAATCAAATGAGCTTACTAAATATTTCAGCCATAAAGGAGCTGAATCGGTACGCATGGCAGCTGTTGTTGTTAGTGTTAAAGAGCGTTCAAGTAAAACGGGTCAAAAGTATGCATTTATAACTCTGTCTGATGCTGTGGGAGTGTTTGAGGTTACTTGTTTTTCAGAAATTTTATCCCGTAGTCGTAGTCTGCTTGTGCCTGGGCAAGCGGTTTATTTGACAGCAACAGGACGGATGGATTCAGAAAATCTTAGATTAACCTTGACAACTATAGAACCTCTAGAACAAAAGCTTGGCGATATACCGTCTGCTCTTGAAATTGTCTTAACGGATCAACATGGGATTGCCCAAATTGCCCAAAAGCTTGCAGAGCTTGGCAAAGGAGCTATGCAAATAACTCTTCGGATTTTGTTAAGTGATAAAGAAGTCCTAATTAATCTTCCTCAGCGCTATGGGATGTCACAAGAGGTTGTAGCTCAAATCCTTAATCTTAAAGGCGTACAGAACGTATTACAGTGCTGATAACTCTTAGATAATAGGAGACGTAAAACTAATTTTTCCTCGTAGCGTTTTTGTCTCTTCTATTGATCTTCAGTTTAAGATACGCTTTAATGACGACATGATTTACAGGGAACTACGTCGCCGCGCTCGAAGAATTATTGGCCCCACGCTATCTAGTTGTTTAGCTGTCTATTTTTGTTATCATATGATTGCAGGAAAGCATGGTACAATGGCATGGCGTGAAATTAATAATGAGGTCAGTTTAGCAAAAGCAAAACTTGCATCTTTAAAAGCTGAACAGCAAAAACTAGAGCACCATGTAAAGTTTTTGCGTCCAACATCTTTATGTACGGATCTTCTTGATGAACAATCACGAAAGATTCTTGGTTATACTCAATCCAATGAGATTGTCATTTTACACCATCAAGAGTAAGTACATCTTTGAATGCTATCATCGGGAGCACATAAAGCTAGATTATGGGTAAAGGGTAATGATCATCCTGGAGGCACATTTCTAGCTACAAGAAAGTAAGCAATTTTTACTTACTCCTTAAGGCTGGTGCCGCCGGAGAGAATCGAACTCTCGACCTCACCCTTACCAAGGGTGTGCTCTGCCACTGAGCCACGGCGGCTTTACGTTTGACTGGTTGTTTTATAACTTGAACTGCATTTTGTTTCAAGGGACTATGCATTTAAATAAGCTATTCTTATCTTGCAGGAGGTAAATAGCTTGAGTAACATATGGGGATGAACTTCTGCCTCTCGAATTAACAAATTTTGATGGACATTTAATTTTAAAGGTGGTCTCGGGAGCAGTCAGCAATTAAATGGTATAGTTAGGTGAGAAACTGATAGTACATAGGCTTCGAAGGTATATGTAACAGCAGTTCCTATAGATGAAGAAGTTAATAAACCAGTCTTAAAATTATTTTCCAAATCATTGGCATTACTCAAAAGTAGGTTAGAGGTTATAAGTGAGCAAAAAGATTGCAAATAAGTTATTTATATTTGAGAAAATCCTCTAACTTTGATGCAACAGCTTAGAAGGTGTATCTAAAATGTTGGACTCTTCCTCCCTCCCCCTGGCGCTGGTAATCGATGATGATGATAAAAACCGGCAAATATTTTCTGTGGCCTTAAAAAAATTGGGTTTCGAAACCATTGAAGCTGAAAATGGCAAGGTTGGGCTTGAAAGATTGCAAACAAATCCTATTACAGTGATTTTTTTAGACTATGCCATGCCTTATATGAATGGTTTTGAATTTTTAAGGGCCCAAAAATTTACTACGAAAAAAGATATCCCCGTAATTATGATAAGCACAAGTACAAGCCATAATATTATGGCGGTTGAACAGTATGCTGCTAGGCATTGGATTCACAAACCCCCTTTACCGCATGAATTGGAAGAAACTTTAATAATGATGGGACTTATATAAGCTTACTTCTTGCTTAATATAGCTTCGTCCACCATAATAAAGAGATGACAACGCAGCGTTATACTTTTTTCACTGAGTACCCTCAAACGCAAACTCGCTCTTGCGATCATGAAGGCTGTCATGAAGAAGGCAGTTATCGTGCGCCTTACGACCGTAATCAGCTGAATCATTATTTTTGGTTTTGCTTGGACCACGTGCGCACTTATAATGCGAATTGGAATTATTATGAGGGAATGAATGAAACTGAAGTGGAGTTTCACCGCAGAGCAGATGTAACCTGGGAAAGGCCTACCTGGCCTATTGGATATTCCCATTTTGGGAGAGTGGCTTATCTAAAAGAGAGAAATTTTAAAGATCCATTTCACTTGCTTGTCTCCGATTCCCAAAACAATCAGCTAAAAAATAAGCAGGAGCCTGACGCCCGAGTTTTTCATCCTTTGAGCAAAGAACATGAAGCACTTATCATTTTGCAGCTTGAAGGACCTGTAACATTCTTTCATATCAAGTGTACTTATCGAAATTTAGTTAAAGAGCATCACCCTGATACTAATCAAGGTTGCAAAATTGCTGAAGAGTACCTTAAAAAGGTTAATAATGCTTATAGCATCTTGAAAAAAGCATTTGATAAATGAGTCTTATAAAAAGTCTTGTTAAAGATTAACTACCATTATCTTTAAGAAATGACAGAAGATAAGCGGAAGGTTTATATTAAAAAAATAAAGGGTTTTGGTTTAAATTCCAAAAATGTTTTTCATATCTTTTCATAACTTGGGGAAATGTTGTATAAGCAAGGGGTTAAATACCCCCAATGGAGAAACCTATGCGTGCTGAAAGTGAAACTTTATTTGAAGATATCAAACAAGCCTTAAAATTAATTCGGAGGCGGCTTTGACTACGACAATGCTTTACAACGACTTGAAGCATTGAACGAACAATCTCAAAAGCCTGACCTATGGGAAAACCCTGATATTGCTCAAAAGATTATGCGTGAGCGCGAACATCTCAATGCCTCAGTCAATTCCTTTCAAGCCCTTGAGCAAGCCCTAAATGATAGCCGAACCTTAATTGAAATGGGCGAAGAAGAAAAAGACGAGGAAATTATTGCTGAAGGCGAGCAAGACCTGAAAGAATTGAGTGTTCGAGTTGAGCGTGTGCGGCTCGAAAGCTTGCTTTCTGGTGAAGCAGATAATAATGACTGTTACCTTGAAGTTCATGCAGGTGCAGGTGGAACAGAAGCACAGGATTGGGCTTTGATGCTAATGAGAATGTATGCACGTTGGGCTGAGGCACATCATTATAAAGTTGAATGGCTTGAAGAAAGCGCAGGTGATGGGGCGGGCATTAAATCTTGTACTTTGAAGATTGTTGGCTTACGGGCCTACGGTTGGCTTAAAACAGAAAATGGTGTGCATCGATTGGTTCGTATCTCCCCCTTTGATTCATCCTCAAGGCGCCACACCAGCTTTGCTTCCATACGAATTTACCCGGTGATTGATGATAATATTAATATTGTTGTTGAAGAAAAAGATATCCGTGTTGACACATACCGTTCTTCAGGGGCTGGAGGCCAGCATGTCAATACGACAGATAGTGCGGTGCGCATTACCCATCTTCCGACTAACATTGCTGTACAATGCCAAAATGACCGTTCACAACACCGCAATCGTGCCCAAGCTATGGATATGTTAAAGGCACGATTGTTTGAACTTGAGCTACAAAAACGCGAGCAGGTGGCTCAACAAGATCACGCTGCTAAAACTGATATTGGTTGGGGACATCAAATCCGTTCTTATGTATTGCATCCTTATCAGATGGTTAAGGATTTGCGAACCAGTATTGAAAAGGGAAATGCGCAAGGTGTTCTTGATGGAGATTTGGATCCCTTCTTAGAAGCAGCTTTAGCTGCAAGGGTTTAAAATACGCGTTTTGAAAATTTTAAAAGTCATGAGAGGCTAGATTTCCAGTAATTTGTAAGTCTTTTGCTTGACACTAAGAGGCAAATGCATTACCTTTTTTAGACGGGGAGGTCGAGGTAGCTATAATAAAAATAATAACACCACCAAAGCGCCTGAGGGTAATATCAAACCCTCCCCGACCATTTCATCTTTCATAAAATCTCCGTAATAAATAATGCAACCTGATATTAAGCTTTCTTTAATAAATTTATTTTACATTAAATATACCAAGTAAATAAATATTATTTACACATTAAATTAATATTTATACTTGTAGAATAATATCAGCCTTTAACAATATCCAAACTAGCAGAAAAAAATGAAAAAAATACAAATTAGTAGCCATATTATTGCTTTAGGGTTATTTTCTTTAGCTAATCCTTCATTGCAGGCTAGTAGGATGAATGAAGTGCCAACAGAAGTTAAACAACATATTTTAAGCTTCTTAAATAATTCAGAAGTTAAAAAAGACCGTTTAATAGCGAAAGATTTTGCAAAGGCAGGAAAGCAAGAGTTAGAAAAAAGAGTTTGCCCTTCTCTTATTCGAGGAGATATCCAAAGTAATGGAAACTTATCAAATGCTACGTCCGGTCAAGTTCCCGCTTTAACAGGAGCAGGACAAACTCTGAATGTTCAAGGGGTAAATTATACCATTTTAACGGCAGGTGGAGAATACACAGGAACCTTCGATCATTTTATAAACAGCAATAATCTTTATCCTTTGACTCCTATGCCACACGAAGAATATATTGCAGCTGAACCTCAAGCTTATGAATGCTATTATGTTGCTTTTAATAACAATAATGAGTATGTACTTTTAGACTTGCGTAAACCATCCAATTAATTGGTAAAAAAGTTTGACCAAATTTAATATAGAGTTTGGTATAACAAGTTGAAAATTTGATAAAGAAAGATGAGAGGAAAACTTATTGCAAAGCAATGCGGTAAGACAGAAATACTCTCATCCTTCTTTATATTGTCGTTGTCGTGAAACAATTTTTAAAGCACATAATCTAGGTTTATTGAAGCTCTCAGCTTGTAATCTCCAATGCTTGTGATAATTTATGGTATACTTTATTGGGTGATAAAGGAATAAGATTAATTGAATAAAAGAAAAATAAGCGAGGATAAAATGAAAAACATAGTCCAGGTTACTTTAATATGCTTTGCATTTTTCACTGCAAAAATTTTGCATGCTGCAGATAATCCCCTTGAAAGTAGAGATCCACTCACAACTATTAATGGGATTTTAAAGAATTTAATAACCGATAATAATGCCTTTTCTCATTCAAAAAGCGCAAAAGAGTTTCAGGCTCTTAACAAGAATCAAACGCCGCGTGCAACAATGGTCTTATGTTCAGACTCACGTGTACACACTCATTCGTTTGATTTAACACCCGAAAATGATTTGTTTGTTATCCGTAATATTGGCAATCAGCTTGAAACGGCGGAGGGTTCTATCGAATATGGCGTTGAGCATCTTTACACACCGTTACTTATATTTATTGGTCATACAAACTGTGGAGCTATCAAAGCTGCAACCGGTGATTACTCAGCTTTATCAGCAGCAATAAAACATGAACTTCAAACCATTAAGCTTGCCAAAGACCTTCCTGTGGCTGAAGGAGTTGTGACAAATATCCATCAACAGGTGGAGCTCGCATCCCAAAAATTTGCAAATTTAATCAAGCAAAATAAACTTGTTGTTGTAGGTGCGGTTTATGATTTTAGCAATGAATTAGGACATGGGCCGGGGAAACTCGTACTTCTTAATCTAAATGGTGAAAAAGATGTCTCTAAGATAAAAGATGATGTTGTTTTAAAAGGGATTAATAACATACATATTGGTTGGAAAAAATAATTCAAGGTAGAATTAAAGCTGTCTTCTTGAGTTTCCAGATTAAAGATAGTGTGCTAACACTACATAATGTATTTATGAACTTAAAAGGTAACCCTTATGCAGTCAACACCGGTTAAGCGTTTTCATTTTATTGATCATACAAGAGGATTTATTATTGCTCTAGTTGTGCTGCAACACGCAGTCCAAGCTTATGGCACAATGTGGGGTGGGTTATGGTTTTTGAAAGTGCCAGATCGAGATAGCTTCTATGATGGGATTTTCTTCTTTACCGATAACTTCATCATGGCGGCATTGTTTTTTATTTCCGGTATTTTTGTCATTCCCTCTTTAAAAAGGCGGGGGTTATGGAACTTTACCCTTGAAAAGATTATGCGGCTGGTTTTACCATTTATCTTTGGAATTTTATTTATTGTTCCTTGGCTTACTTACCCACGCTATGCCGTCCAGTCTGAAGCACCTTTGGGCCTTATAGATTATTGGTGGCAAATTTATCTGTTTGACAATGTGCGGCCAGGCGGATTTTGGTTTCTGGCTTTTCTGATGGGACTTACAATGGTGACGGCTGTTCTGAATATTTTTCTTCCCTTCGTAATTCGAGGGTTAGGAGTCACCGCCACGTGGCTGGTTAAACAACCCGTAAGAGGTTTTGCAATCTTTGCAATCCTAACAGCCCTGATTATAAGCCTTAGCGATTTATACTGGGGAGCTCCATGGTGGGCAGGATTTTGGTCTTTATTTTATGCCCGCGGAAATCAATTTATCACTTATATTTTTTATTTTTTTCTGGGTGTAGGGGTTGGGCAGGCAGATGTCTTGAATAAAACTGATGTCCTGGAAAAGCTATCTGAGAATTGGCAAAAGTGGGTTCTTCTTACGACGGTATTAGCTGTCCTTTATATCGGGTATTGTCTCGTATACATGTATGAAGGTACCTTTAGCAGCGACTTGAGAAGCTATTTTGCACAAGGTGGTACATGGGGCCAGGTGGGGCCGTTGATGGCTGATGTCTTACCCTCCATTTTAATAAGAACAATTTTGAATGGACTTTTATGTGCAGCACAAACGATAACCGTGATTACCGTATTTTATCAATTTGCCAATACCTTAAAGCCTTTTTGGGTATCATTAGCAGCCTGTTCTTATGGTATTTATGTGCTTCATGAGCCCTTTGTGGTTTGGACTCAAAACGCACTAATGGATTATACACTACCGCCGTTTCTCAAGGCTGTACTTGCGTTTATCATTGGCCTTTCAGTTGCCTGGTTTTTGACAGAACGGGTATTGCGAAGAATACCTGGATTAAAGAAAGTCTTTTAAACAGGAGAGGCTTTTGAAAGTTCTTTTTGCAATAGCATTTCTATTAAAAGGGTCAAACCTATTAAAATGAATCCTAAAGAAGTTAGGCCTGCGATCTGGGCAAAAGTCAAGGCAAGAATAATGTATAAAGTTGCAAGATCAATAGTCTGCTGCAGGGGTATTCTTTCTAGTTTAATCTGCTTTTCAATCCAATGGAAATAAAGCCGTGTTCCTGTCAGGCCAGGAATGATAAAACTTAAAACCTGGCATAAAATTAAAGTTCCTAATCCAATGTTTGAAAAGTTAAAAAGGTAATGTAAAATTTCCAAAAGAAGCGCAGGGATAAATAGGAATAGCATGGAAAGCGCATACATCCGCCGATATGCAAACCACATAAACCCTCCAAAAGCCGCTGACCAATTCCAAACAAAGGGCGCCTTTTCCGTGATTAACTGATCATAGGCTTTATCATAATACTCAGTTCGAGCTTTAGAGGGGGTTGTATAATAGCCGGCAAGATTTTTTTTATGAGCTGACACTTTACGACCTTTACCCTTTCAGCTTTTGGATCAAGATCTCATTAACCAGGCTGGGATTAGCTTTACCTGCCATAGCTTTCATCACTTGTCCTACAAAAAAGCCAAACAGTTTATCTTTACCGCTGCGGTAGTCTTCAACCATTTGAGGATTTGCAGACATAATCTGGTTTATGCAGTCGTCAATAGCCCTATTATCACTCACTTGCTCGAGACCTTTTTGTTGTACGATCACGATAGCTTCCTGACCTGTTTCCCACATTTCAATAAACACATCTTTTGCTATACGGCCTGATATAGTTCCATCAATGATCAGGTTAACCATGCCTGTGAGCGCAGAAGCTGACACTTTTGATTCTGCAATTGAAAGATTATCGCGGTTAAGGGCTGCAAATAAATCGCCTGTCATCCAATTGGCAATTAATTTACCCCTCTTTGGCAGATCCTCGAAAGACCCAGCCTCTAAGGTTGTCTCAAAATAATCAGCAATTTCACGTTCGCTGACCAGGATTGCAGCATCATAAGGACTCAGTTCAAATGATTTTATAAAACGCTTCTTTTTTGCTTCTGGAAGTTCAGGTAGCGTTTGTTTTAAGTGTTCGATCATCGCTGGATCTAAATGAAGAGGAGGAAGATCAGGATCGGGGAAATACCGATAATCATGAGCGTCTTCTTTACTACGCATTGAGCGGGTTTCGCCACGGACCGGATCAAAAAGCCGAGTCTCTTGTAAGATTTCACCCCCCTCTTCAAGGATTTCAATTTGCCTCGTGACTTCGTAATCCACAGCTTGACCCAGAAAACGGATAGAATTGACATTCTTGATTTCTGCACGTGTTCCTAAGGCTTCTGCCGGGCGTCTTACAGAAATGTTGACATCCGCACGCATGCTGCCTTGTTCCATATTGCCGTCACAGGTTCCTAAATACCTTAGAAGGGAACGAAGTTTGCGCATAAAAGCCATGGCTTCTTCACGGCTACGCATATCAGGTTTGGTGACAATCTCCATTAAGGCAACCCCTGCGCGGTTAAGATCTATGTAGGATTTAGTAGGGTTCTGATCATGAATACTTTTACCGGCGTCTTGCTCGAGATGGAGCCGTTCAATGGCGACATTCTTCGTCGTGCCATCAATAAGTTCAATCTCAAGAAAGCCTTCCCCTACGATGGGGTGCTTGAATTGAGAAATTTGATAGCCAGTAGGAAGGTCGGCATAAAAATAGTTTTTACGGTCGAATACCGAGACTGGATGAATTTCAGCATTCAGGCCTAAACCGGTTTTAATGGCTTGTTCAACACAATATTCATTGATGACCGGCAGCATACCTGGAAATCCTGCATCTATAAAGGAAACTTGAGTATTGGGTTCATTTCCAAAATCAGTTGAAGCACTCGAAAAGAGTTTTGATTTAGAAGTAATTTGCGCATGAACTTCAAGGCCGATTATTACCTCCCATAACCCGGTTTTGCCTTTTACGAGAAGGTAATTTCTGATCTCACTCATTTTGTATTCCTCAATGTTTGTCGCCCCTCATCGAAAGTTGCAAGGGTGTCCATCACATCAGCTGTGCGCAGAAGCAAATCTTCACTAAAGTTAGGACCAATCAATTGCAATCCCAATGGTAAGCCTTCCTTGCTTAGACCTGCTGGAAGCGAGAGGGCAGGTAAGCCCGCAAGATTAACTGGGACTGTAAAGACATCTTGCATATACATTTCAATCGGATCAGTAGAGGGTTCGTCAAGAGCAAAAGCACCCGTAGGAGTTGAAGGAGTTAAAAGCACATCAACGGATTTAAAGGCTGTATTAAAGTCTTGTTTGATTAAACTACGTACTTTTTGCGCTTGGAGATAATAAGCATCATAATAACCTGCAGATAGCACATAAGTGCCAACCATAATCCGTCGTTTAACTTCGGTTCCAAATCCCTCTGCGCGGGTATTTTCATACATCTCATCAAGCGTATGACCTTCAACACGTAAACCGTAACGTAGGCCATCATAACGCGAAAGGTTCGAAGACGCTTCCGCAGGAGCAAGAATATAATAGGTTGGCAACGCATATTTGGTGTGCGGCAAAGAGACTTCACGAATCTCAGCACCTGCTTGTTTCAGCCAATCGATACCTTTATCCCAAGTATCAGACATATCTTTTTTAAGATTGCTGGTACGATATTCGTTAGGAATACCCACTTTGAGCCCTTTAATATTACCAGTTAAAGCTGCTTCTAAATTAGGAAGAGCGTGATTTAAAGACGTCCCATCTTTCGGATCATGACTGATCATAACTTGAAGCATAATAGCGGAGTCCCGAACTGTACGGGTGATCACACCCGCTTGGTCTAAAGATGAGGCAAAAGCAACGGTGCCGTAGCGCGAACATAATCCATACGTTGGCTTAATTCCCACTAAGCCACAAAGTGCTGCAGGTTGGCGGATTGATCCCCCTGTATCAGTTGCAGTTGCAGCCATTGCCGAATAACTGGCGACGGCAGCAGCTGACCCCCCTGAAGAGCCGCCTGGAACTAATGGCTTGTTATCACTTGTCCTTTGCCACGGATTGACGGTAGGGCCAAAGGCGCTAGCTAGAGTAGAGGACCCCATGGCAAACTCATCAAGATTAAGCTTGCCAAGCATAATGGCCCCCGCATCCCACAAATTTTGTGTTACGGTGGATTCATAGGGGGGGATGAAATTGCTTAAAATCTTTGAACCTGCAGTGGTTTTGACATTTTTTGTACAAAATAAGTCCTTGATCCCAATTGGTTTACCTTCCATTGCACCAACTTGACCCTTTTGTAGGCGTTGGTCGCTCCGTTTTGCTGC
>JACVCA010000009.1 GCA_016742295.1 Alphaproteobacteria bacterium
GCATTTGCCTCTAATATTCTTGAAATAAATTGCTGCTTTTCCTTAACTTTACTAATGTATTGTGTATATTTTTCAAAATTGCATTCAGCCTGGTATATATTTGCTAAAATATATAATAATTCTTCATTTTCAAGACCTTTCTCTTCTGCCTGTGTAAGAAGGGTTTTTGCCTGAGGGTAATCTTTTTGTATACCTCTTCCTAAATAGCAGTTGCGTCCTAAATCGAAATAAGCTTTTAAATAGTGCTCTTCAATGGCCTTATGAAAATAGGCAATTGCCTTAATAAACTTCTCATCTGCTTGGTATATAATTCCTAGAGTATAAAAAAATCTTCCCCTTTTAACACTAGCTCGCTCAATTTGTCCAAGCATAACTTCTGCTTCACGGAAATTACTCGAGCGTATTTTAACTTTATATCGGGCATAGATATTTCCTTGTTTAGCTGCTTTTTCATACCAGCCAAACGCCTCCTCTTTACTATTGTACTTTCTCCCTATTCCCTTTTGGCACATCCATCCGATTTTTACCTGGGCTTTAGCTTCGCTATCTCGAAAAGCAAAAGCCCAATACCATTTAAATAATTCTTCATATTCTAAACGAGTCAATTCCTGACTACTGGTAAATTGAGCCTTGTTTGTACTTTTATTTTCAAAAAGCCAATAACAAGCTTCATTGATATCTTGTTTTACTCCTTGCCCCTCTAAATACATTAGCCCAACATTTAAACGAGCAAATGGCTCATTTTGCTTAGCTGCTTTTAACGTCCATTTAAATGCTTCATGGTAGTTGCACGTAATACCTTGTCCATATTCATACATTTCTGCAGCTTTGAGTTGAGCAAACGTATTTCCTAGCTGAGCAGCTTTAAAATACCATTTGAACGCTTCTTTAAGATTTTGCTTAACTCCTTGCCCCTTTTCATAAATTGTAGCTAATATAATTTGCGATAATACTTTACCTTGTTCAGCTGTGGCTTTAATTAAAGGTACTGATTTATCAAACCGTAGTTTAGCTAATGGATTTTGTTCATGCATAGAAGATAGCGTATTTAGCATCCAACTTTCTGTATAACCCTTACTTATTGCCTTCTCAAATAACATGATTGCTCTATTATAATCTTGCTTTAAATAAGCTTTCATACCTGCATTTCTAAAAGCTGGCCCATAGCCTTCTTCTAATGCTTGTTGCGCATGTACAGCCGACTTTGCAGAATCAGGAGCTAGCCTTTTATCTTTTCTTCCTTTTTTGATACCGTTCTCATATATTAGGCTTAAAGCTGTAAACATAGCTCCATCACGATAGCCGTGGCTTGCTACCTTCTCAAAAAGCTCCCAAGCTTCAAATTCCTTCTTAGTGGTTCCTTGGCCGGTGTAATACATCTCTCCAAGTTCCTTTAGAGCTAATGGATACTCTTCAGTCGCAGCCTTGTTAAACCATTTTAAGGCTTCTTTATAATTTTGTGAGACCCCTCTGCCATATCGGTATAAAAGGCCTAGTTGAGTTTGAGATTTTACTACCCATTTCTTTAATGCTGGCTCAATAGTTTTTTCTTCGGCTAATGCTTTATACAGTCCTTCAGGCAGTTTTCGCTTCTCTTCATCTTTTGAGGATTCATAGAGTAACCCTTTTAAGAAAATGGCTTGATAACCAAGAACTCTTTCATTTAGAGAGGGCCTGGCATTAATGAGTTTAAGCAGCTCTTGAGGAGAATCTGATGGGGTTAGTTGATTAGTACATGTTAAAAGAATATTTTCAACCTTAGAAACTGCTTCTTTATAGTAATATTCTTTAAGGCTTTGCTCTGTAAGAGCACTATAAAAATATAGTAGCTTGGCATGCTGAAATTTTACCAAAGGTGCGTGGCTATTATCTTGAAGTTCTTGGTTAAGATAATGTAGATGAAGCTTTTCAAAAATAAGTTTAACTTTACGTATTAATTCCTGGGAAGCTTCTACTTTTTCCCAAGGATGTGTTGTTGAATACTGAGATAGCTTCCTTAAATACTTTCTTGCTTGGCCTATGTTTTCTTCTGTAAATTCATCTTTGTAATATAGCCATGTTGACCCTTTCGCAATCCAGCGATAGACAGAAGGATGCTTTAGTACATCCTTAATATAATCAAGCATAGCTTCCGGTTCTAACCCTAAGCGAAGAGCTCTTTCATCTGAATAACTTTTTATAAGCTCTTGGTAGGCTTTATTCACCCTCCTTAAAGCAAGAAGTTCTTCTTCCTCCATGAAATTAAGACAATGCAATCTTAATTCAGGAGGGAAATCAGGGGAGGTAAGAAAATCTAATTTTAAGTGGAAAAGAGTTCTATATTCTTGCTTATTTGAAAAAGGATTAATAGTAGAAACATTTCTTCTTGGCTGAGCTATCCTTTCATAATATTTTTGTAAATAGGGGGAAGAAAAACTTGCGAGCGCTGTAAAATTAAGAAAAAGGCTACTTATAAAGGTATAAATTACTTGCTGGTTCATAGGGCATATTATCTTAAGTTAATGATCGGTGGTCTTAAGATCTCGCTGGGCTATATGAGTTTGCTCTAAGATATGCTCCTTTTGATAATTAAGCTCTGGAGATTTAATTGATTCAGCATTTAACTGGGCTTCTTCTAAAAATGCTTTTTTACCTGACTCATCATTTAATACTCTGGCAAATTTTAAATCTAACTCTGCTTGATAGCTTTTAAGCTGGTCTATCTCTTGTTGATATAGAGTACTTACTTGAGCAAAAAGACCTTGAGGTAACTTTCCTCTTGTATATTTACTCTCTAAAATATTCATTTCATCCTCAAGGTTCCTCAACTTAGTTGATAAACTTGTATGTAGGGCTGTACGTATGAGCTCATTCTTAGGTTTTATTTTAGGATCTTCATCTAGTTTAAGTGACATCTTTAAGAATTTTATAGCAGCTTTACGATGTCCTTTTCTTCCTGCCTCAAAAAAATGAGTTAAGGCTTTAAATTTATCACCATCTTTTTCGAATTCTTTTGCAAGGCTATAATGAGCAAATAATACTCCTCTCTGGGCTAATGTTAAGAGATCAAACTGATTCTCATCACAGATAACCTTTTCAAGTATTGGATTAGAAGAAATTTTTGAGTAGAACTCATCAATTGCTTCTTGTGTAAAAAAATTATCTTGAAGCAAAATAATTCTGAGATGGTTATCTTTAGTTAAAAGTTCTCCTAAAGATTTAAGATGCTCATCGTTTAACTGACATTCTCTCAAATCAAGATGGGTCAAGGTAATATTGTAGGTAAGAAAATCTTTCAGAGTTTCTTCTTGAAGGTCAGAAAAGTTATTCTTAGCAAGAATTAAGCGTTTGAGAGTTTTATTACGGGTTAATGCTGGAGTAAGGTATTGTAATCCCTCGAAGGTGCAACCTGTACCAGTTAGTTTCAAAGTCTCAAGAGATATATTGAAAAGAAGTAAAGTTGCAATTTCCTTCATTCCTTTGCTACTTAAGAAATTATGAGACAAATCTAACTTTTTTAAATGAGGCAAAGAGAATAAATAACCAATACTATCAGCATCCATTTTATTAGAGGCTAATTGAAGCTTGGTTAAATGGGGAAGATTAGCTGCTATATCTTTTACTGCCTGGTTTCCAAGTTGGTTTCCTTTTAGCTTTAATACGGTTACTTGAGAATGCACAGATAATGTTTTAGCCAGAATCCAAGCTCCTATATCTTCTATCTCATTATTGTTTAAGTTAACTTCTGTAATAGAAGGTATTTTGCTAAGTACTTTTTTAAGTTCATATCCTATTGTTGTAATGTTGCTTAACCTTATGCAATCAATCCCAGGGATATGACCTTTTTGAAGATCGATAACTTGTTCTTCTTTCGAGGCAGAGGGGTGAGATGAGGTTGAGGGTTGGTGGCATTCCTTTGTGACTCTAGGCCGTTTACGTCCATAATCTTCTAGCTCTTGTGGGCTTGCATAACAAGACGCCCAGCTTGTTATAGTATAAAGGATGCCCGTATATGTAATACCTTTCAATAAAGGTGGGAAAAAAGCAAAATATAATAAGCTAAGGGTATTTCCGAGGCTTTTAAACGACAAAGAAGGCATTAGCTTTATTATCATAAAAGGAAAGAATTTTATCCATTTGTGCATTACTTACTCCCTGTTCTCTTTTTATATTCAACTGATAGAGCTTCATCTTCTTGGATATGTCGACGTAAAGTACTAGGATCTAATTTAATCGGTAAATTACCTTTATGGTTTTCATTAAACTTATCTGACACATACTTGGCTAATTCTTTCTGAGTATAATGGTTAAAAGGATTAGAATCAAAAAGAGCTTTCACATAAGCTCTGATTTCTGCTTTATCTTCAGGTTCATATGCTCGATTACGATGCTTTGCTGGCTTCACTTGTTGTTCTAAGGGTAAAGGGTTATCAACAGTTGATATAGATCCAGGTTCTAAAGAAGGTTCTTCACTCGAAAGTGTTTCAGCTGCAGAGGTAGAAGCTAAAAGGAGTTTTTCTCTAGGAAGAATTTTATCATCTAATAAAATTGTTAAGCTGTTCCTAGGCGTAACAGTTAAAAACTGTATGGCTGTAGGGTTTAAGTAATTTCCTTGTAGATTAATTTCTTTTGGTTTTCCGTGAGGAGTTGTTAACTTACTTAAAAAGTCAAAAAAGACAGAGATCTCATTAAATTTAAAACTATTGTGGCTTATATTTAATACAGTAAGGCCTATAGAATTTTCTAGAAGGACAGTTAATCCTTTAATAGATTCATCAGTAAGCTTATTATGGCTCAAAGTAATGGTTTCTATAGAATTGTTTGGGACTTCCATAAAGGATTGAAAAAGATAAAAGAAATCTGCATCATCAAGCCCAAAGTTAACAAGCCCAATAGATGTTAGGTGGCTTGCAGAACGCAATTGATAAGTTAAAAATTCAATAAGGTGATTACCAGGCTTACCTCCTTTACCCTCTAAATATAAGGCTTGTATAGCACTTCCACTGCCCAAAAGCTCTGTAGAAGATGATCCAGCTAGCTGAGAAATATGCTCATTTGCTTTTGAAGAGCTTCCATTTAAGCTAGCTTGTACTATATCTGCAGATGGAGAAGGAGAAGAGACCACATCTGTTTTCCTTTTTCTCGATAGATCAGAGTCATTCTCTCCTAGCTCGGCTATGGTGGAAGAAGAGGGTTGGAGTTCCTCTAAAGGAGAAAAATCCAAAAATGATGCTAACATACCTTGTTCTTGCGAACATTGTGCTGAATGAGTAGAAGCTTCACTTGATGCACCATTACTTGTTGATATAGCGGCATCTGGGTCTATTGAAAGAGTTTGTTCATATTCTTCTAACCTTTTGAAGACTTCTTCGTGAAATGAGTCATGGATGCTGCTCTTAATTATGCTCGGTCTTGAGTTTACAGGAATCTTCGAAAAATCAGAAATATAAGTCTGAATGAGTTCTTCTCTATTCTGAGTAATATAAAATGAAGATGAGTGAAGAGTAGGTCGAGGGTTATTTTCTGAAACTAGAGAATGAGAAAGGGAAACACTAATATTTGGGTCTAATTTTTCTATTAAAGATTTAAGATTCTTATCCATTTGTATAGGATTATCTTTTAAATTCAATTCAGTTAAAACTGTACTAAATCTTAGTCCTTCGATTAATGCTAATGCTCCAGGAGTTTCTATCTGATTTGCCTTCAAATGAAGTTTTTTCAAATGTCCAAGATTACTCAAGGCAGAAGCACCTTTATTGCCAATATTATTGTTGCTAAAATCTAAGCTTGTAATAGAAGGATGATCTTTTAATACGGCACTTAGCAACCATGCCCCTTTATCCCCTATCTGATGATTATTAAAGCGAATAGCTACGATATTAGGTTGAGTGTTTAAAAGTCTTCTCAGTTGATAGCTTTTTTTTAGTATATTGTCTTCAGTTATTAAATCTGCTGGCGCTTTAGGTCTATATGTGAAATCAAGTAAAATCTCTTCTTCTTTGCTGTCTTTTGCTTTAAGATGTTCATCCTTTTGACTCAACGTTCCTTCTTGATCATTCACAAGAAGGCGAGATTTTTTTGAGAATGAGGGTTTATTTTCTTCTTCTGAATTAATTGAAGGCAAGCTTGCTAAACATGAGGTGCTTAGGAAAAGTGCTATGTTGAACCAAATAAGTTTAGATATTAACATATTGTTACTCCATATTCCGTCTATTAATCTTCAATTATGATTCCTTAGGCTTTTCTTTCCCCTTAATAGAGGGAGAAAAAGGAACCAATAGCATGTTAAGTAAATCATTATCTTGAGCTTTCAAGGCTGTTCCTAAAAGGATAGAGGGTGTAAGAGGAATCTTCAAGTCTGCACTTAGTTTTTTAGCGAGATCTTCCTTGTCGTTTTCCTTTAAATAAAATTTAACCTTCTTACCGATTAAGCCTCGTCTAAATTCATGTAACTTATTTAATATTTCTCTTCTTTGTTCTGGAGAGGGAAGCGAGGTTGACCATTTAGCATTTAGTCTTCTTAACCTTTTAAGAAGTTTTTTTAAATAGATGTATTCTTTCCTGTCGATAAGAAGACTAAAAAGAGTACGCTCATCAATTATTCCGCGTGGCTCGGATGAAAGGTTTTTATAATTAAGGACACGAGTAAGTCCAATGCATATCTCTTTAGCTTTCAGCTTTTTACCTGAACTAAAGTATCTTCCCTTGAATAAATTTGGAAGAGTCTCAAGGAGAATCTTAATCTCCTCCTGAGTATATTTAAATGGGTTACTTTTAGTCCTTTTTTTCGTGTCTTTAATTAGTGCAGCTTCTTTACTTGAGGTTTCCTGCTCATCTTTTTCATCTATAGCTTCTTTCTTATCCAGCCTCAGCTCAGAATTAGAGTAAAGTTCTTTACAATCTTCTAAGGTGCTCTTTATTTTCCAGAGAAATTTATGGGCTTGAAGGCAAAGAGGGTTACCTCGTAAATCTATTTTTATAGAAAGTATACGGGTAGCAATAGCTCCTGTTCGTCTTATAAGGCTAGGTTTTTCATATTTAAAGTTATTTTGACTTAGGTTTAATTCCTCAAAATTATCCTTTTTTTCTATAAGCTTTATAATATCATCAAGATTATCTTCGCTTTCTAATTGATTTTCACTTAGATCAAGTTCCTTAAGGCAAGAGTTTAATGTAAGGGCACATAATAAGCCCATTGCCCCTTCATCGTCCAAGCCTGCATGCTTAATTCTTAAAATAGTGAGTGTTGAAAAAGGATTAAAATAAGATAATGAGCAAGCAAGAGAATACAAGAATTGATTTCCTATGATAAATTGACCTTCTCCCTGGAGAATAATTTTGTCAACAGGTTGCGAAAGTTTGAAAAGGTCTGAGGCAGCCTTGCTGTGATCTTTCTCTAAAATTGCTTCTTTGATTTGAAGTGGAAAAACATATTTTATATTTCCATTTCTCTGGCTACTTTCAAATTGAAAGCTATCTATTGCGCTTACATCATAAGGATCCCTTTCTGTACTACTTAAAGCATCCTGGTTATCAAGTGCAGGCCTAAAATGCTCTTTCAATAATGTCTTATAATCTATAGCCTGAGAAAAGTTACTATTCTCTGGGATAAGCCCTACTCTTTTAGTGTACTCTTTCCAAAGTATGTTATCCTCCATCAATCTTCGCCATCTTTTGTTTACTGCTGTAGCAAAAGGAACATCTATAGCATTGAGAAATGAAAATATATACAATAGAAGTTCATCTGAAAGGTCAACTTTGTTAGAGCCCTCCTCTGAAGAACTTTCTTCCCCTTCTGCCTCTTCCCTCTTCCTTTTTCGCTCTTTAGCTTCGTCAGCTGTTTGGTATAAAGAGGTTGAAGAAGGAGGTGTTGTCCTGGGAATAATTTCTTCAAACTTTTCATCATTTTCATCTTCTTTATTGCTTCCTTGAAGAGAAAAACAGTTCAAACTCAAGCTAAGAGCTACACTGCTGAATAATAGTTTACTTCTCGAATGTATAATTGCCATATTGCTCCCCTATTCAAGTGGGCCCTTCAGTAGTTATCACCCATTCTATAGGCCTGAATTATATATCAAAAAACATCCCCTTACACTTTTTTTAAAGAGGGCTGGAATCTTATAGGTGAATTAGGTATCCAGGCTGCTCCCTTTATGATCTTTAGTAGTTAAAGGATTCAAAACATAGGTAAATTACACCATCTATATATAAAAAGGTTCTACAATCTTTTCTGAGCTTTGCATAAAAAGAAAAGGCAGATCCTCGCCTCTATAATGACTTCAGTTTAAAGGTAGTATAACAGACCAACTAGATTCATTATAGGATTTACGGTCATCAAAACTATCTAATCGTAATGATTGTTGGATGACAGTATTAAAATTTTTCTAGGTCCAAGGATTTTATAAATAAGTCGATTTTTGTGATCAATTCTTCTAGAAATACATCCTTTATAACCTTTAAATTTACCTTTTAATACTTCAGGTTTACCTGTTCCATATGTTGCCCAAGGTTTATATTCAATGTCCTGAAGCAAATCATTAATTTTTGAAGAACTTTTTTGCAATGCCCTGAAATCTTTTTCAACTTCTGCATCATTAGAAGGAAATATAATTTTCAGTTTTCTAGATATGGGGGTATCGACTTTATCTAAAGCTTTAAAGTGAGGAACATAATGTTGAGCCTTAGTAAGCTTTTTCTGAAGCTTAATATTGTAACGCTTGAGCTTGCTTTTTATTCTAGTAACTTTGTCTCGAGAACTTGGAAATGTTGAATCAACTGTAGAAATGGCTTCACTTGTTGATTCTATGGGGCCTCCTGTTTGATTCTCTTCTAATAAGGCAGAATTTTTCTGTTTAGATTCTTCTTCTGTAAAAGGAGGCTGATCAGGGCCTAAAGAAGGATTCGTATGTTCCTTATTTATGAGGTTTTTTTCTTCTTCAGAATTTTTTAGGGGAATACTTGATACGTTCAACATTTCTTGTGTTAAAGCATTTTCACAACTTTCCTTTTTATGTTGTAAGTATAAAATATCCTCAATCTGTTTGATATTATCCTGCGCGTACTGATCACCTAAAGCTAAGGCTTGGGAGAAATGCAATAAAGCTTCTGGAAGATTGTTCTCTAAGAAAGCTAAGTGCCCTAAAATGTAGTGTTGATAACTAGACTCTAAATTTGCAAGAGTTCCTCTTAATTGCTCTTTGAGAGCAGCAATTTTAGCAGTTATCTCACCTTTATCCATACTTAATTGAGTAGAACGAAGCTTATACATATAAATAAGGCCAATCTTTGCTTCAGGAATATTAGCTTCCTCAAAGTATCTTAGAGCTTTCTGGTAATCAGGCGTCCCAAGATTTCTACTCATATATAAAAATCCAAGCCTTGAGAGAGCTTCAGGTGAGCCTGATTGCTTTAAGCATTCTTCAATCCGCTTATAATTTGGAGTCCCTAGTTTACCGCTATCATAAAGATAGCTTAAATTATACCAAGAAGGAGAAAAATTAGCTTTCTGATAACACTCAGCTGATCTTTTATAATCTGGAGCACCTAACTCTTCGCTAGAATATAATAAGCCAAGATTATGCCAAGCCTCAGGCAAATTGGCTCTAGTAAGCAATTCTATAATTTGAGGATAATCTGGTTTACCTAGTTTACCTGTTAACTTTAAGATTCCTAAGTTAAGAAATGCATCAGGTAAATCTGATTTTATATAGTATTCTTCAGCTTTATGATAATTCTTAAAGCCATACTTATCGTCACCATAAAGAACCCCTAAATTAAAGAAAGCTGTTGGAGTCTTAGCTTTCATAAAATATTTCTCAGCTTTGGGGTAACTTGCTTTTCCTAATTTTCCGTCACGATATAAGCATCCAACCTTCTCTAAAGCCTCTGGTAACTTCGAAGCTAAAAAATATTTCTCAGCTTTCTTATATTGTGCCTTTCCTAGTTTCTCTTCAAAATACAAGATTCCTAGTTTATAAAAAGCTTTTGGACTCCCCGATTGTAATAAATATTTCTCAGCTTTTTGATAATCAGGAGCTCCCAGCTTTCCATCCGCGTGCAAGGTTGCCAAGTTAAACCACCCCTCTGGTTTGTCTGATTTTTCATAACACTTTGCTGCTTTCCTATAATTAGGAGGGCCAAGCTTATTTTCACAATACATTATACCTAAATTAAACCACCCATCAGAGGTTGCGGACTTTTCAAAATATTCTGCAGCTTTCCTATAATTTGGAGCTCCTAGTATACCCTCATAATGTAGAAAGCCAATATTATATATGGCCTTTGGTGTTCGTGATTGCTCAAGATAAGGAACGGCTTTCTGATAATATCCTTTTTGACACAATTCTTGTGCATAGATCCATTGTTCTTCTGCACTTGCTTTCGAATAATATAGATCTTTATATCTCGTAGCCTTTAAATCGCATTCATCCTTACTTAAATAAGGTTCAGGCCTCTGACTACCCCTATAAAAATCAGCTAACACCCCTAAATAAAGGGCTTTATGTCCTTGCAAAGGGAAGAAAGTGAAAAATTTTTGAGATATGATATTACTCAAGAATAAATTAATACTCTGTGATAATTCATGCGAATGTGAGGTACTCTGAGAAGAACTTGAGCTTGGTGATTCATTTCTTTTTTTATAAACTTTATTTGTAGAAGATTCTAATTGCACATAAGTTTTTGCCAAAGCTTCAAGCTTATTTTTAGCAGCTGAAAAATGTGTACCATTTTCAAGCCAGTTTTCTTGAAAAGCTAAGACATACCATCTCGCAGCAGCTTCAAGATAACCCTGAGCTTCACAGAGCTCTCCCAACTGTATCATGCTGGGAAAATGTTTATATCTAGCCGCTTGTTCCAAAAAGTTAACAGCTTGAGCATAATCTCCTTTTTGTTTAGCGAAATAACCTTGCAAACCAATAGATTGGATTTCTTTGGGTTCTTTATCTATTAAATAATTCCCAGAATATAAAGCTTGAGGCTTAAGAGAAAATGGCAAATTATCTATTATCTCTGGCTCCTGCCTATTCTGAGTTGCAGGTAAAGTGAATGTTACAATCACGTTGAGTAAGCTGAAAATTGATAAAAAATAAAAGGGTTTTAAGGGGATTTTACGATTCATTATTTTATCTTCCTTTATATTAGGCCCATTGGAACTTTGTGAGATAGTTCTAAGGCTGAGAAGGGTAACCCAAACAACCGATGAAACCATCCTTTTTCAATCTTACTAAGAACTGCAGTTGTGTTAGAATTTACTAATGAAAATTCCTGTTCATCAAAAGATTCTTCTTCTAAAGGAGACTCGAAACGTTTGTCACTGTTTGAAGGTAATCCTAAAGAGGCATGTTCATGAAAAATCTGGCTTTCCACCGGTGGATTATCCTCAGGCTCTTCTGAAATCGACTGCAGGCAAATATCAGCTTCTTGCTTCTTGAGAGAAAGCTGTTGAGCATCGGTTTGATCTAAATCTGCTTCCTTAACATTTTCCCATGCAATCAGATCTAATTCTTCATTCTTATGTTCCGAAGTCTCTTTAGGGTTACCGCTTACAAATTTCTTTAAATCATTAAGCTTTGTTTTAAGCGATTCAGTTATAGAAATGCCTAATTTCTGTAAGAGATTTTCATCCAATCCAAAGTAAAGTAATGCCATTTCATTACCTTGCCTAGCTGCTTCAACTGCCCATTTAAAAGCTTGCTTCTCATTTTTAGGAACCCCCATCCCTAACATATAAACTTCTGCAAGGTGCCACATCCCCATCCCTGCTCCATTGTGAGCAGATTTTCTTAACCATTTAAAAGATTGCCGAAGATTTCCCTCGACGCCTCTTCCTACTCTATAAAAAAATCCTATTCTCCATTGAGCTTCTGAATGACCATTAGTGGCTGCTTTAAGATACCAGTGAGCTGATTTTTCAGCATCTTGAGGTAACATATACCCTTTGTCATACATATGCCCGAGTAAATATTGTGCTTTAAAGCTTGCCCAGGTCGTATTTAAAAATGCGGCTTTTGTATAACATCTTAAAGCTTCTTTTTCATTCTTCTCAGTTCCTATACCCTTTTCATTCATTTTTCCTAAATGCAGCCAAGCTTCAGCAATATTTTCTTCAGAAGCTTCTTGAAAATACTTGAGAGCCTCAGTTGGATTAGAAGAAGTACCTCTACCACTTAAAAGCATATACCCTAGATTAACTTTGGCAGGAGCGTCTCCATTCTCCGCAGCCCTACGATCCCATTTTATGGCTCTATAATCATTAGGCTCTGTACCTAGCCCTGCTCGGTACATAATACCTAACATCCTTTGTGCCATTACTTCACCCAGCTTAGCTGCCTTAAGGTAACAACTTAGAGATTGACGAAAATCTTGCTTCTTTCCTTCTCCTACATAATGCATAGTTGCCATATTAAGCCATGCCTTAGGTTCATCACAATGAGCAGCCTTTTGATACCAACTAAAAGCTTTTTGAGAATCATGAATTATCCCAAGTCCCATCGCATGCATATAACCCAGCTGTAATTGAGCTAGCGAATGACCTTGTTCAGCAGCTTTTGTATAATACGTGACAGCTTTTTTGAGATTTTTCCTGACTCCACTTCCTTCTTGATATTTATTACCCAGGATAAATTGCGCTTGTGCATTGTCTTTAATGTCTGCAAGTTGGAGAAGGACTGAGGTCTTTAAAGTATATCCTTTCTCATCTTGTCCTTTAGCATTTTTAAGGAATACTTCATAAGTACCAATTCCTTTACGATAAGAGTCTATAGAATTTGTAATTTCTTGATTCTTTAACCATTCAGGAAAAGCTTTAAAGATGACGCCCCTTTTACCTTGTGAATTTTTATGTTTGCCTCGTCCACATATAAAATGAATATGACTTAATCCTAATTCCTGAGCTTGTTTAATAAAATTTATTACTCTTTCTTTTGCTGTTTCTAAAGAATTACCATGAAGATCTATTCTAAAACTCTCATTTGGGTTAAAGGCATTTTTATCCGCAGGTTCATAAAGATGTTGGTAAGATAGAGGAACTGAGCTCAAGGTGTCATTAAAATAATAGAGGTTTTTAGCTTTGGAGTCCTCTTCAGAAGGTAATATTGAAGCATTAGATAAAATTGAACAAGATAGAAAAAATACCCTGATCAAGTTTTTTAATAGCATATTCACTCCTTATTCTCCTTCAGCAATTTTGTAAACCTAATGGCGCAGTATATCTAAAAGCAGCCACCTTACTCAAATTTATGATCATCATTTGCACAAGCGACCCAGCTACATCAGGGTGATAATAATAATCTCAGTAAATTATAAAGCCTGTTCAAATTTTGGGAGTAACTCAGTAATGAACCTGTTTCAGTAGTACCTCCTACTATAAATAGTTGAGCTTGTTTATCTCCTAAAGCTGCCCACAATAAAAGGTTCTGGAAACAATCTTCTTTCCTCTGTCCTAATCGCCCATATTTAATGGCTGTTATCACTTCTTCACGGGCTAAAGTATTTCCAGCAAGTGCAAGTTTGGTTAAATCCTCAAAGCGCTCATTTTCTGTTCGTTTATCTTGATCTAAAAATTCAGTTTTATACTCTCTGCCATGTTCATTATAGCAAATAGCATTTATCCCTCTCGTCAATAATTCTACAATTGCTTGTTGAGCTTTCTTATTGCCTTTTTTACTAAGGTCTTTAATTTCATTAAATCTCCTTTGTGGAGTAAGATGGTATTGCTCTAATCTTCCAGATATTAAGAGATCCACCAATTCATCAATGGCATAAGAGTTGTCCTGACAGCCAAGCTCTCTTAAATCATTTACTCGTTCTTCAGCTTCTCTTAAATCTTGGTCTAATAAGCCTTCTGAAATAGCTTTTGCAATTTCCTGCTGTGCCTTTAGATTGCCTTTACGAGCCCATACATCCAAATTCATAAATCGTTCTTGATAAGGTTCAGATATTTGTCCAAGGGCCCCTGATGAAAGAGCTTTAACAATCCAATCTTCAGCATCCTTATCACCTTTCTGAGCATAATCTTGAAGCTTAATAAAACGTTCAGAGGGGGAATAAGAATCTTGTCCATGAGTTCCCTCATAAAGGGCTTTATTGCACCATTTAAGGGCATCTTCATCATCTTGATTTGCTAAATCTTGTTTTAAAGAAAATAATAGCTCATTAGAAAGTTTAGAACCCACCTCATCTATTAAGAAACTCTTATAAAACATAAAATTATAATAGGGTTGATTAGTAAAGCCACCTATTTCAATAATTCGCAGGCACTGCTTCTGGGCTTCTAGGTTTCCCTTATCAGCGTAATATTGAAGCTCATAAAAACGTTCATCAGCTGAGCGGTGTTTTTGAGCAAGCTTGCCACTATAGAGCGCTTCTATAACTTTTTTGGTAGCTTTTACGCTGCCCTCTTGTGCTCTTCTTTTTAAATCCTCAAAACGCTCGCCTTTTGGCCGGTTATCTTGATCAAGCTTCCCTTCATAAATCGCGTCAATCAACTTTTCTTCAGCTTCTTCAATACCTGCTCTTGCTAAGTGTTCAAGATGCTCAAAGCGTTGAACAACTGACCTATCTTCTTGCCCAAGGCCTTGACCTGTAAAAATGATATCAATTAAGTTGGGAGAGTATCTTATCCTTCCCTTAGATTTTTGCTGTAACAGCATCAACTCTTCAATTTGCTTAATTCGTTCCTCAGCAGGTCTTAAATTTTGCCCAAGCTTACCTTTAACCAAAGCATATAATACAAAGCCACAAGCTTCATCATTATCAAGCGCTAGTAGTTCAGCAAAACGGTTGTCTTCAGTACGTACTCCTTGACCAAGCTCCCCTTGTGAAATTGCTTGAATCATATAACTTTGAGCTAACTCATCTCCGGAAGAAGCACGTTGTTTTAGATCTTGAAATCGCTCCTCTTCTGAACGAGCATCTTGACCAAAGCTTCCTTCATAAATAGCTTGAACAACTGCAGTTCTTGCTCGTAAATCACCTAACTGGCTGAACCACTCAAGATCAGAGAAACACTCTTCAGGAGAACCATAGTCTCTATCCAAACCTTTATGTTGGATTATTTTAGAAACTAACATCATAAGTGCATTTTGATCACCCGCAGCAATTCGCTCTTTGAGCTCAGCTAATCTCTCAGATAAAGGGCGTTCATTTTGCCCTAATTGTCCTTGGATTAAGGCTTGATCAACCCACCTTTGTGCATCTTTATCCCCTTTCCTTTCTCTTATCCTTAAGTAGTTTAGACGTCTATCTTCTGAGATATGTTCAAAACCCCATTCCCCAAAGAAAACTGCTGAATTATATCCTGCTTGGGTAAGGCGCCTAAGGTTAAACTGATTCCAGTATTCTTGAGCCTTTTGCGGCTCTTTTTGTAAAAGACAGATATCACTTTTAAGTTTATAGAGAATGATCTTACCTGCAAAAGCTTGCGAGATGTAAGAAAGAAGGAGATTATAATCCGGATCTAACCCCTTCTTTAAGTTAGCTTGTAAGACTTTAATAGCGCCCCATAAATATTTATAGGATGTAACATGCGTATTTATGGTATCTTGTATATCTATAAAAGGTACCAGCTTGGCTTTTTGATAGAGCGGAAACCAAAGAGTATTATCTTCACTAACCCTCTGGAAAGATTTAGCAGTGGCGCTTATGCTGCAGAGCTCAGCGCTTGATAAATATTTAAAAGTGTAAAGCAGCAGTTCTTGAGCTAAGTGGTTCATGCTTATAAGCTCTCCGTGTGCAAGAGCTCTAAGGGCTAGATTGGGTAACTTAAATTCTTCGGTAGGTATATCATCATCTTCAACTAAAGGAGGGAGATTATTAACAATTTCTATCTCACGAGGCTCTTCTTCATTCTCCCTCTCTTCGAGTCTATCTTTTCCTTTTTCCTCCCATGTGTGAGAGCGAACGTTATTAAAGAATTTCTCATCTTCTGGGGCTGTAGCCCAAGCTTTAATATAAAAATTAAAGGCTATAATTAAAAAGCTAAAAAGCAATTGCCTAATGAACGTTCTTAGCATCATTTTTTCTTATTCTCTTGAGTGCATTATTTATTTAATTTTAGTTCTTGAAGTAAGAAATGTCTATTCCCTCAATTTTTTGATTCAGAATTAGAA
Organism: Alphaproteobacteria bacterium; assembly: GCA_016742295.1. Lineage (GTDB taxonomy): Bacteria > Pseudomonadota > Alphaproteobacteria > JAGOMX01 > JAGOMX01 > JACVCA01. The sequence goes on from JACVCA010000009.1 coordinate 16,089, forward strand.
TGGCACCTCCTCAATCGTAAAAAGCTTTATTCTTCTTAGAAAGAAATACAAGTTAGAGAAAGATCATGGGCTTAAATACTAAAGGAGAAGACATCTGCTCTTCCTTCAAAATTTTAGTAATCAACTGTTTTTAGGGGAAATAATTTTTCTTCAGACCTTCCCAGTTATGCGCAGAGCATATTCTGAGATGGTGATTATAATGCATATCTCCTATGCATAAGTATTGTTTGATATTTAATGTCAATTAAACTATTCCTACTAATAGGAGCTCTTCAGCTCTCAGGGTCTCTGATCCTTCGTCTCCCAGACGTAAAGCCTCCCTGTTAAACTTAGGCCGGATGAAAGTCCGGCCTCTTTTTTATGCCCCCTTCCCTCTTTTATACAAAAGAAATCTTACTTAAATTGGGTTTTTTCCTCAGAAGGATGGAGAGCTGGATAAGCAGTAGCTGTTGCCAGCTCTCCAATTTGACAACACTCTCTAATGTCAATATTGACTTGTAACGTTAGACGTAATATGTTACCTTATGATTATAAGCTTTAAAGATAAAGAGTCAGAGAATCTTTTTCATAGGAAAAGGGTAAAACGATTTCAATCCTTTGAACAACAAGCATTAAAACGGTTGGTGTTCTTAAATGCAGCTACCTCTCTTGAAACTCTGCGTGCCAATCCTAGTAATAAGCTTCATGCTTTAGGTGGAGACCGCCAAGGAGAATATGCTATTTGGATTAATACCCAATGGCGCATTTGTTTTGAATGGAAAGATGGTAACGCTTATGAAGTTACAATTGTTGACTATCATTAAGGACTAAATAAACATGCATAATTCACATCACTTTCTAGCGCCCATCCATCCCGGAAAAATCCTTTTTGAAGATTTCATGGAGCCTTTAGGTATTAATGCCTCACAGCTTGCAGATTGCCTTGGTGTGCCCCCAGGGCGTATTAGTCAAATTATCAAAGGTCAACGCTCCGTAACAGCTGATACGGCTCTTAGGCTTGAGCGTTATTTTGGCGTTGACTCTCAAACTTGGCTAAATTTACAAACTCATTATGAGTTAGAAGTTGCGCGCGATATAGTTGGACAAAAAATCAGCAAGAGAGTCGTTCCTCATCCTTCACTAAATACAGAAAACTCCCCACATTTATACTCCTAATAGGAGAGGCTATTCAAAACTGTGGAGGAATTTATCAATGAATATACATAATTTTAATAAGCCACAAATCATTAAGAAAGGGGGGAAGCCTGCTTTTGCTGTTGTGCCTTATAATGATTATAAAGTATTACTTAATACTCTTGAAGAACTTTCCGATATT
>JACVCA010000297.1 GCA_016742295.1 Alphaproteobacteria bacterium
GGCTAAAGAAGAGGGAACTTTGTAAGTTTGAGTTCTTTTTCCATCTGATGAGAAAGCTATATGCTTTCTCATCAGTTTTCTTATACATATTGCTGATTATCTTGGGGTATCTCTTTCATAAAATTAGGTTTTCTATTATTTAAGTCAAATTTGCACCACCAATAAAGAAAACCCTGCTTTAATAGGGTTAGATAAAGATTATGCGATCTCTAGTGAAAATAATTGATCATTAAAAGCTAAGGTTATTAGAAATCTCTTTCTGTGCTTAAATTTTCACAAAACTTGCATTTTCTTATTGGTCTAAGTTAAGTTTAAATTTACGTTTGGATAAGGGAAAAATGCAAAAATTTGTTGTAGCCGCTCTTTATAAATTTGTTACCTTGCCTGACTTTGTTGATTTGCAAAAATCAATCCAAGATTGTTGCAAAAGTAACCACATCATGGGAACAATTTTGCTTGCCAAAGAAGGAATTAATGGCACGATTGCAGGTTCACGCAAAGGTATTGATACCCTTCTAGCTTTTCTACGGACAGATTCTCGCTTTAAAGATCTTGAACATAAAGAGTCTTATGCTGATACAATTCCTTTTTACCGTATGAAGGTACGTCTTAAAAATGAGATTGTAACCCTTGGCGTCCCTGACATTGATCCTCATAAAGGGGTAGGTACTTACGTGAGCCCTCGCGAATGGAACGCTTTATTAGCTGATCCGGATGTTATAGTAATTGATACCCGCAACAAGTATGAAGTTGACGTTGGCACTTTCAAAAATGCTCAGAACCCTTCTACAACAAGCTTTCGCGAGTTCCCCTCATATGTTAAGAAAAACTTAGATCCAAAAAAACACAAAAAAATTGCTATGTTTTGTACGGGGGGCATTCGTTGCGAAAAAGCCTCTTCCTTTATGTTAAGCCAAGGTTTTAAAAATGTTTTTCACCTCCAAGGTGGCATTTTGAAATACCTCGAGCAAATTCCTGTCCACGAAAGCCAGTGGGAAGGAGAATGTTTTGTGTTTGATAATAGAGTAGTTGTAACTCACGGCCTTGAGAAAGGGTCATACCAACAATGTTTTGGGTGCCGTCATCCTATCTCTGCTAATGATCTTGCTTCTCCTCAATATAAGCCCGGCGTATCTTGTCCTCATTGCTTTGAGGCTAATTCAGCGAAAACTAAAGCTCGCGCTACTGAACGACATAAGCAAGTACAGTTGGCAAAAAAAAGAGGCCAAGCTCATATAGGTAGCTTCGCCAAAAATAATCAAAATTCATGAATCACCCCATCTTATATTCATTTCGACGTTGTCCCTATGCAATGCGTGCACGAATGGCTTTAAACTATGCACAAATCTCTTATGAAATCCGGGAAATTGATCTTCGCGCCAAGCCCCTAGATTTATTAAAAGCTTCTCCTAAAGGCACTGTGCCTGTAATGGTGATGTCTAATAAAACAGTTCTTGAACAAAGCATAGATATTATGCGTTGGGCAGTTGAGCAAAATGATCCGGAAGGATGGTGGCCCGATCAAAGAAACATCCAAGAAAAGATGCTTTCTCTTATTTATCAAAATGATAATAAATTTAAAACAGCTCTTGATCACTATAAATACCCTGAGCGTTTCCTTGCATTATTGCCGAGCTCTTTTCACCAAGCAGAGGCCTTCTTGAACAAACTTGAATTAAAACTTAAAATTAACCGTTTTCTTTTTAGCGCTCAGGTTTCAATAGCTGATATCGCCTTGTTTCCATTCATTAGACAATTTGCTCAGG
>JACVCA010000010.1 GCA_016742295.1 Alphaproteobacteria bacterium
TGCCACGACCAATATCACATTTAGCATCAACAATGGCTGTCTCATGGACAAAGTATGGAAGGACCTCAGTCTTTACTGGAATGTTAACATAAGAATGAAGAGATTGCTGAGCTGCTTCTAAAACTTGCAAAACACGAAGACCTTCTTCAGCATCTGTACAAGGCCTCAGATTAGTTGCAATAGACTCAATAAAATGCTGACACTCAAGTTTAAGGGGCTCTGCAACCTCTAGAGGTACGTGGACAACATCAGCTTTTTCTGGACGGGGCATACCATCAGACCAGGTCACTTGATGGGGGTAAAGTTTCAATTTCTCACTCCAAGGCTGCCCATCGTCAAAAACAGCCATACCACGGTCTCCTACAACTACGAGTTTTTGCTCTTTATAGGGATGTAACCAAGATACGAAAATATGCGCTTGGATGCCATTTTTAAAGGTCAAATGGGTTGTTGTCACATCATGAATGCTTGGATTTAAATAGCAAGCACCTGTGGCATAAACAGTTGCAGGTAAATCCCCCACAAGGGCCAAGATCATAGAAATATCATGGGGAGCAAAACTCCATAGAATATTTTCTTCATTACGAAATTTACCAAGATTTAAGCGATTGGAATAAATATATTGCAAGCGTCCAAGATTACCTTTGGCGAGAAGTTGCTTCAGTTTTAAGAAGGCAGGATGATATTGTAGCAAATGCCCCACCATAAGTTTACGATCCACTTGAAGAGATAGATCACCTAGTTTCTTAGCCTCCACTACTTTTAATGATAGAGGCTTTTCCACAAACACATGTTTTTTTGCTTGAAGTGCTTTTTGCGTTAAGTCATAGTGTTGCGCAGCAGGTGCTGCAATCACCACTCCCTCACAATCGCTTGTGAATACTTGATCAAGTGTCTGCGATGGTACTCCATACGCTTGAGAAATTTCATGCGCCACTTCTTGATTTGCATCACACACAGAATGTAATGCTCCAAGTTCAGCAAAGTTCCTGACTAGATTTTTACCCCAGTGCCCACATCCTATCACAGATATTTTGATGTTAGACATGATTAAGCACTTTGATTTTTTCTAGATTATTATATTGGGTAATTTCTTTAATTCTTCCTTTCTCCATCACTACAATTCTATCACAGGCCTTAAGGGTAGTCAGCCGATGAGCAACCATGATGATGGTGCGATTATGACTCACTGTATGTATGGCTTCCATTAATTTTGCTTCGGTTTCATTATCAAGTGCTGATGTGTCTTCATCAAAAATAAGAACCTGAGGGTTGCGATATAAGGCTCTTGCAATAGATATCCGTTGACGTTCTCCTCCAGATAATCTTATCCCTCGCTCGCCTACAATAGTTTTGGTTCCTTGAGGAAGTTGATCTATAAATTTACGAAGCTGGGCTGCATCAATAGCATTATTTAATCTTATTTCATCAATATCTTGTTCTCCAAAGGCTATATTGGCCTCTATCATATTATCTGTTAAATAAGTAGTCTGAGGTACATAACCAACTTTTTGATGCCATTGATAAGAATTAAGAGGATATTTATCATCCACTCGGATTACGCCTTCATAAGGTTTCAAAAGTCCTAGAAGTACGTCTACCAGAGTTGACTTGCCTGACCCTGTTTCGCCTATAATACCCATACACTCCCCTTTTTTAATGTCAAGAGAAATATCAGAAAGAGCATCTTTCTCAGTATTGCTATACCGAAAGCTTACATTTTTAAGGTTAATCTGATATTCAAATTGAAAATCTGGAACATCTACATAATGGTCTTTGACTGCAATTAAAGTATACTCGTTATACACACGTTCGATTGAAGGGATGATGGACTTAAAAACATTCAGCTGATTAATAATTCGATTCAGACCAGGCATCAAACGAAAACCAGCATAAAGATAGCCGCTTAAAATACCAATCATTTGTATTGGACTGTCGTGTTCTATACATAAAAATGCAATGGTTATCACAAATAATCCTATAACGAAAACTTCAATAAGCATGCGTGGCAAAGAGTTGATAGAGGCTTGTATTGCTTGGACCCTAGATTTTTTACTTGAATGATATTTATAGGCGTTGACGAACGCTTCTCGTTTTCCCAATAATACAATTTCTTTGAAGGCGTGAAAAAATTGAATAAGATTTTGGCTACTATAAAGGGAAGCCTCTTGAAGCTTTTGGCCAAATTGATAAAATTTTGGAAGTAATCCTTTAGTAATTCCTAATGCTAAAATGGCTCCAATTCCAAAAACAGCAAGTGACAGAGCTGGATTCATATATATGACCATCCCAATTAGACATAAGAAAATTATCCCTTCAGATAAAATACTGGCAAGTGAAACCATCCCACTTGAAAACATTTGTTCGGCGTCTCCTGCCACTACTTGCATCCCCAGAGAAGAATTACGTGTGAGGTAGAAACCGTAATCAATTTCTGCATAGCAATGCAGTAGTTTATTTTTAAAATGATAATTCATCTTTTGAATTGAAAAATTCTGGTAAAATACTTCTGCAGCAGCCACAAGGTTTTTAATCAAAGACAACATACCTACAGTAATGGCAATGTAGAGTACGACACGTCCTGGAGATAGATCAGGACCTAAGCCAATCATAGCTAAATACTTTTGTCCAATCTCTGGTTGGTTGAGTACTTGCGCGAAAACAACAATCACTGATGCGGTGAGAACTTCAAGCACTGACGTGCACAAAGCAAGTCCCACAATTCCGAGCCCCTTGATTTTTTCTTCACGAGTTAGCAGAGATCTTAGTTTTTGGGTTGCTGATAAAATAGATGGGGTTGACACTGGTTGCCTTATTTATTGTAGTTACTTCTGTCTGGATGGAAATCATGGAGATCGCATAAAAGATTACTCCTCATTTCTAGCAGACAAGAACTTAGAAAAGTACAATTAATTATTTTCGGTTTTCAAAAGTTCTTACTTATTCGAAAGAGATTAGTGTGTATGGTTTCATTAATAATCTTGTCCCAATACTTAAAAACTTTTTGTTCACAAAAGCGCTCTGTAATTTTGAGAGCTTCTTGACTCAGCTTCTGACGCTGAGAGGAATTCTTCAAAAGCTCTACAAGTCGCATTTTAAGACTCTTAACATCTCCCACCGGAAAAAATCGACCATCAATTCTATCACGAATAATGTCAATATTCCCTGAGCAGTTACTCGCAATAACTGGTAACCCTACACTCATGGCTTCACATAATACATTTGGAAAACCCTCATAACGAGAGGGAAAAACAAAAAGATCGGCCTGACTAAGAGTCTCATACACATCCTTTATTGTTCCTGGTAGATGTACTTTCTCTGATAAATTGAGCTTAAGAATTATTGACTCAAGATTTAAGCGCTCTTGACCTTCCCCATAAATTATAAGCTCAAGGTCAGGATTTTCTAATACGATTTCTGCAAACGCTTGAATGAGGACATCAAAGTCTTTGTAAGGACAGAGACGCCCTATACTGCAGATTTTTCTAACAGGCTTAAGGATATCTGACGAACTTTTTTGATAGGGTGAAATTTTCACAGCATTAGGAATAATAGCTATGTGTGATTGAAATTTTTTTGGGAAATAATCTGCTGCAGCTTGTGTTTGAACAATAATTTTCTCTGCCCAGCAATAAGTATATAGCCTCAACACTTTATAAAAATGGCATAAATTATGGTAAGAAGGCTGAGTCCGCTCAGCCACAAGGACAGGAATTTTAAGCCCTATATTAGCTAGAAGTGTCGTAATATTTGTAACATCTATAAAAGAAATAATCATGTCAGGTTTAAGGGATTTAAGGGTCTTCCGCACACATAAAACACGTCTATAAATATTTCTAAGACGTATTAGTAGAGATGAACTTTCTTGTTGGCTTTGATTGAGGAAGATAAGATTGATGTCATGATGAAGCGGATAAAATGGAACTTCTGTTGATGCAGCAAATAATATAAATGAAATTTTATATCCTTTCTTTACCCAAGCATTTGCCAATTCTGATAACACACGCTCAGAGCCGCCAGGATTAAGTGAAGAGATAATAAGGGTAAGATGCATGGATTAGGATGGTTTAAATTCTAAAAGTTTTTTTTCAATCGGCGATCCCGCTCCCGATTGCCAAATTTTTCTAAACCCGGATGGCATTTTTTGATACACACCTCCGTGAACGATTGAACCAGCTTCTTGGTTAGAGCCTGTAATAAGCAGCCCATCTTTACACAGCCCCGTGTAAATATGTGATAGAACTTTCTCAAATTGATCTTGTGAAAAATATGAAGGGTTTAAAACATTCATAGCCCTAATAAGATGACTTTGGTTGGTAAATGCATTTAATAAATCATGCTGCAAGAGATGAAATCTTTTATCATTTTGAGCTAAAATCAGTGCTTTGTGAGCAAACAAAGATAATTCACGAACCTTCAATTCACCAGCGTGATAGGCTTTCATTAGAGGAGGCACAACAAAGTACAAAACAAAGCGACGGACAAGGTAATTCACAGGATAATAGATACAATTTTCCTCCTTAATTGAATTAAATACAAATGGAGGCCAAACAATTTCAAGAATCTTTCCAGTATGACTTAAGGTAATTCTTGTACTCTCTTTCTCAATTACATAAACTTTTGGATTATAATCTGATGCAAAATAGGAAACATTGGAAAAATATTCAGTAAGCTTTTCAAAAAAATCACATGCGGTGCGACCATCGCTGACTGCAACATCTTGAATGACTAGACTCTCTTGTGATTTTAACTGTTGAGACAAGAGCTTTAAAATTTCTATGTCAAAAGCTTCAAAGCGTTTTGCGTAAGTACGTTTATAGGCTCCTCTTTCATCAGCAAAATAAAGTAAAATGCGCTCTGCTAACCCCTCAGCATCGGGATGATTAATAATTTGATCGTAAAGGGTGATAGAAAGTCTTTTTTTTCCTGAAAAAAATCCTTTCAGATTCTGAAAATTTTCTAGTTGCGAAGTATGATAAATTCCTCTTTTAATCATACAATTAACTCCGAAACTGCCCAAATATAGACAACCTAACATAAGTTAAGTTTAATAATAATTTATCTTTCATAAATATAAGGCTTAATCATATGATAGTAAGGAATTTAATTTCATCCGTTTCTATTACACATACATAAAAAGCAAATATCTAGATTTAATGGAAAGAACCAGAGAATAAAAATTGCTTATGCCATAGCTACCGCAGTTCGGGTGAATACCTAAACTGCAAAAAATCAAGTTAGCCATAAAGTTTATTTTAGTTCATGTACCTTGAAACTACATAAACCCATGAGTTACAAAAAAACCTACGCTGCCTCCACAGCATAAGCAGATAGAACAACTTTGGTTTCTCTACCAAGAAAACTTAACAATAGAGCTACACGTTGTTTTCCATCCATTTTTTCAAAAATAGCTGTATAGCCCGCAAATACTCCCTCAACAATTCGGACACTATCACCTTTCATAAAGTGGATGAGGCTTTCAACTGGCAACAATCCTTGCTCATTTTCCTGAGATTTTAAGCGTGCAATAATGCCACAAGGTACCGATACTGGCCTATCGTTGGTCATTAATAAATAAGATATGCCACGCGTTCCATTAACACTGCGCCACTGCTCTCGTTCTAAGTCCAATCCTACAAATATGTACCTTGGAAATAAAGGTGACAAAATTGTTTCAACCTTCCGAGCATGACGACGTGTACGTTTATACTGCGGCAAATAAACTTCAAAACCCTGTGCCAAGAGGTTTTTTCGTGCGACCATTTCTTTTTGTGGCTGAGTATGGGCAGCAAACCACTGTTTCATGTCACTCCTCGCACATGCAAAGGAATTCGAGTGATATGCAATAAATCCAAAATTAACAAACGATCCTCGGTAATCCTTGATACCAACTTATCGTAGGTTACTTGAGGAGTTAAAATATCTGTAATCAAAACCCCATCAAAATCATTTAATTCTGCTGAGACTTCGACAAGGTGGGTCTCTATAGAAGTTCCTTTTGCCATGAGAGTTACAATCTCAGCAAGATCTCCTGATCCAACTAAAGCAATCTTGTGCCATCCCCTTTGAGTACATAGTGCAAATAATTCCACACATTGAAGACGTGCATCCCTAAAGAAAGAAAAAGAATTTGCCAGATAATTCGTTACCATTCGGCTTTTTTCAATAAATCCTTCAGGAGTTAAAAAATACCCCAATCTCTTTGCAGGCACCTGACTGACACGAATCCAGCCTTTACATATACATCGCTTTAGATAAGCATTCATTAATCCGAGAGCAATATTGAGGTCCAAAGCAAGTGCACGTTGAGACACAACAGGATTATTTTCAAGACGATTCATGAGCTTCAATAATATTTTTTGCTCACTATTCTCTCTAGTTTCTTGCATGCTTGACATGAATTATCCGGAACCTTAAGATTTCAATATATCTAGTTCATGACCTGAACATACTTACGCTAAGTTTTTGTGTCAAGATAAAAAAAGAAGTATTATCAGATTTGTTTTTAAAATTAACCCTATAGGATTTAGATTTTGCGCTTAAATCATGCAGCTACTTTAAAAAATAACTTCACCCTTATCTCATTGTAAAGCCCAAAGCTTACTGAAATGTGGCGAAACACAGCAGCATTTGAGGCTGTGTATCCGGATGAGTCTCTCGCATGATAGGGTCGTGATAAATAGAATTTATAGCTTTAAATTCATTATCCAAAAACGCTATTTTGAATGTCCAGACTGCATTACCGTTCTTGCAGGGCTATATGAGGACGTTAACTATAACTATGCCTCAAAGATTAATTATTTCAATGAACGTGCAGCTTCGAGGACCTGCTCAACATGCTGATCAATTTTCACATTCTGCCATTTATGGCGAATAATTCCATGGATATCGATTAAGAAAGTTGTTCTTTCAATTCCCATATATTTCTTGCCGTAAAGAGACTTTTCGGTCCACACGCCATAGGTTTGACATACTTTGGTATTTTCATCCGAAAGCAAATGAAAAGGTAGATTATATTTTGCCTTAAATTTATCATGGCTTTTGACAGTATCCTTTGAAACCCCAAATATAATCGCATTTAAAGCTTCAAAATCAAAAGCATAATCTCTAAAATTGCATGCCTCCCTGGTACAACCGGGCGTATCATCTTTAGGATAGAAATAAAGAATAATCTTCTTGCCTAAAAAGTTAGAAAGATTGATAGTAGAATTTCCGTCACTTGGTAAGATAAAGTGAGGTGCAGGGTTGCCTACATTTAACGTCATAAATAAATTCAAGCTCTTTTTAGAGAAAAATTGTTGGTACTTTTAGTATCACAATATAAATAAAAAAGAAATGGTTAAGGTTAATTTAGTGAATCAAATATTACCAAGAAATAGCTCTAAGTACATCATGAAATTTCTACTCTGGCTTTCAACAAGTATTGTTGGCCTTGTATTGGTAGGTTTGAGCATTATAATTTTCAAAGTTTATCAAGGCCCCTTATCCCTAAACTTTATTAAACCGCAAATCAATTATCTGATTTCTGATGATAAAAGAACGGTAGAGTTTAAAGATGCTATCTTAAATTGGAACAAACAAGAGGCACGCTTTTCCATACAACTTTTAGAGGTTGAACTCCGCGAGAACAATACAAAGCACATTATCGCTAAAATCGGAGATGTGGGTATTAAGCTCAAGGCTAGCGCTCTTTTGAAAGGGAAATTTGTTCCTTCTGTTATTTCAATATCAAACTTACATCTTCATCTTTTTAAAGAAAAAGATGGGTCCCTTACTCTTTTATCCAACTTGCAAGAAGGAGATCCAGAAGAATCCTCTATAGATTTCGCAAATCTAATTCCTACTCATGGAGGGGAAAGCATCCTGAAACCTTTAAAGGAGCTAAGAATAAAAAATAGCGTTATTCAAATTACCGATCGCATGACAAAAGAACACTGGCTTATTCCCAAAGCAGATCTCATTTTAACACGGCATCTCCAAGATATTAGTTTTTATTCACATCTTGATTTAAAAGTTGCCAATGTAAATTTGCATGGGCAAGCTAATCTTGCAAAAAATCCTAATGGGATTTCAAGCCTACGCATTAAAACTCAAGCGAGACTTGAAAAGCTTAATTTTGATAATCTTAAAATATTATGGCCAAATTATCTAGCTCCCTTACCTCGTGAATGGTTATTAACCAATCTATCAGAAGGCTACGTACCTCAAGCTGAGGCAAATCTGAGTCTAATCATTAATTTCGAAGGTAAGCAGCCAGAACTCACAGTAAACGCTTTTTACGCCAAAGTTGATTTTGAAAACATGAGCGTTAACTATTTTGATGCGCTTCCACCTGTTAAAAATGTTAAAGGGGTGGCTCATTTTGATAAGAAACATGTCGTTATTAAAGCTCCTTACGGAGCTGTTAAAAACTTAAAGCTCAAGAAGGCTGATATCATCATAACGGGCCTTGATGTCAAAGATCAATATATCGCTATGGACCTTGAGGTAGAGGGCCCTATCACAGACGCTTTACAAATTCTTGAGGCACCCTCTCTTAAGCTAACTAAAAATTTTGCAATTCAACCTAAAAATGTACAAGGAACAGCAACCACTGCACTTCATTTTGATTTTCCTCTCGAAACTACGCTTACATTAGATAAAGTAAATCTCAAGGCATCTTCAAAACTAAACAATCTGCAAATCAATAATCTTCTTGCAACAAAAGAATTACCTCTCAATCTGGCGAAAGGTAACCTATCTCTCACGGTTGATAAAACTGAGTTGATAACTAAAGGTAAAGCTATACTAAATGGCGCTGCTATTGATTTAGTCTGGCATGAGAAATTTAAAACTCAAAAAGATGGACAGTCTCATTATCTTGTGAAAGCAGATTTTGATGGAGAATCTCTAAAGTTTATGGATATACCCAATTTATTTATGGGTAAGGCTAAGCTCAACCTTGAGTACACTAAGAAAAGTCGTAACACTTCCATACTTAAAGCCAATGTTGATTTTACCTCTGCCACCCCTCAACAACCATCCCTGCAATCTCTTAAACCTCTCGGAGAAAAATGTGAAGGCCAATTTCTTATTGAATTTGAAAACGGAAGAATTCGTCACGTTCCTAGCTTAAAGATATGGGGACCTCACCTTAACATTCAACTAACCGCTAAAGTTAAGAAAGATGGTACGGAACTAAGGATGCTTGAGGCACCTAGACTTCAGGTAGGCAACACAAATATTAACGTACGTCTACAAAAAATGAAATCCGGCGACTATTCTGCTTACATCAACGGTTCTACCTTGGATATTGAGCCTTTTGTTAAAAACCTAACTGATGAAGAAAAAAATTTTAGTAATTTAGGCTTTAATCTTTCTCTCAATATTGCCCGACTAAGGCTTGGTGAAAATAGAATTTTACATCAATGCAAGGGCCACGGCACCTTTCATCAAAATAAATGGAAGCGCTTCAACCTCACAGGATCAATTATTGGAAAAAAGAAAGAAAGTCATCTTACCGTTAATCAAGAATATAAGAACCAACAAGGAAATCTTTTAATTAAAGCAAATAATGCAGGCGAAGCTTTGCGACTCTTTGGGTTCAGTGACTCTACAAAAGGAGGAATTTTATTAATAAAAGCCGCTCAATTTGAGAAAGGCCCCTGGATTGGAAAAGCCACAATTGAAAAAGGATTTTCGATTTCAGATGCTCCAGCAGCAACACGTATTCTTGCTGCAGCCTCAGGATTTGGATTTCTTGATGCAGTTTCTGGTGAAACCATCTCTTTTGAAAAATTTCGCACCAACTTTAAGCTAGGCAAGAGTCAACTCATATTGCAAGATGGCCGTGCCTCAGGCCCTTCAATTGGTTTTACAATTGCAGGTCTAATTGATTTTAAAAAAGATCAACTTGAACTTTATGGTACTGTGCTGCCTTATAATCTTTTTAATATGTTTTTAGCCAAAATACCACTTGTTGGAGATCTTTTGGGTGGCAAAGGAGGAGGCATATTTGGCGTTTCTTATAGGCTCACAGGCTCTTCATCTAAACCTGAAGTTAACGTCAATCCATTTTCAGCTCTTACCCCAGGCTTCCTTCGTAAAATATTTGATCCAAAAGAATATGAAGACTTTACTGAAGATACTGAAGATGAAGATAAGGCAACAGATGACAGTAAAGCTGATAATCTCAAAATGAATAATTAAAATTCAGCCACTCTTAAAGTTGATAAATCTAGATCTTGCAATATATATTGCTAGAAATTTCAATTCTAAAATGTAAGTAAGAAAAATTAGCAAATGCGAATAGCCTTATATCAACCTGACATTCCACAAAATACAGGAACCATTTTACGTCTTGCAGCTTGCTTAGGGTTAGGAGTTGACATTATCGAGCCTTGTGGCTTTATATTAAGCGATCGACGAATGCGCAGAGCAGGAATGGACTATCTTGATGCCCTAGAATTGCAACATCATTCATCTTGGCAAGCTTTTCAAAAGACATTACTCAACAAGCGGCTTATTTTACTTTCTCCTCACGCTGAATGTTCTTACATTAACTTTCAATTTCATAAACAAGATATTATTATGGTGGGGCAAGAAAGCATAGGGGTCCCTGATGAGATCTATACAGCTACAGATGTCCAGCTTCAAATACCTATGCAAAAAAACTTTAGATCTTTAAATGTGGCCTTAGCTACTTCCATGGTTATAGGAGAAGCTTTGAGGCAAACAGATGGATTTGCATGCACTTAGTAAAAACCTTGAGCTTATTTTATCTTGATGAATATAGCTCTGATCTTTATTTACTCACAGGTTTGGTAACCCCTACCATAGCAGGCCTTAACAAACGATTGTTAAGAACATACCCAGACTGCAAAACCTCAACAATTGTTCCGGCAGGAGCATCATCATTTTCAGTTTCAAACATCGCTTGATGATAAGTATGATCAAATTTTTCATTAAGCGGATTAATTTTCTGAATCTTATGTTTTTCAAAAGCAGATAGTAGTTCCTTCTCTGTAAGCTTAACTCCATCAATCATGCCTTTAAGCTCAACCGGCAAGCTCTCTTCTTTTTCTGCAGGCAATGCTTCAAGAGCACGTCTTAAATTATCAGCCACCCCCAGAAGATCCTTAGCAAAACTTGTTACAGCATACTGAAGTGCCTCTTCCCGTTCACGCACTGCACGCTTGCGCACATTTTCCGTTTCAGCAAGTGCACGCAAGAGCTGATCTTTTAACTGCTGTACTGTTTCTTGTAAATTTTCTTCTACTTCTGCAGGCTTAGAAATTCCTGAACTTTCTTCAGTAGTGGAATCCTCTGTCAGAGATCCATTCTCATTTTCATCATGTATTTTTGAATGAACCATTTATAAACTCCTTATACATTTTTATGAATCTAATGTTTGGAAAACTAACTATCTTTTTATTTCCTTCATACGTAGAATGTAGTAAGGACTTAGCGATACGTCAAGATTTGATCTCAAGTAAAAAGGAAAAGGAAATGCGGCCCTCTGGAAGATTGGACGACCAAATGCGTGTGGTAAGTTTTGAACCTGGTTTTTCGCCTTATGCTGAAGGATCATGTTTCGTCCGCTTTGGAAATACCCACGTACTTTGCACTGCCACAACTGAAGAGAGGGTCCCCACATTTTTAAGAGACACAGGAAGTGGTTGGATCACTGCTGAGTACGGAATGCTTCCACGGGCAACCCATCAAAGAATTATGCGCGAAGCTACAAACGGAAAACAATCCGGACGAACCCTAGAGATCCAAAGGTTGATTGGACGCTGTCTGCGTGCCGTTACAGATCTTCATGCTATGGGTGAACGTCAAATCAGGGTAGATTGTGATGTCATCCAGGCCGATGGGGGAACCCGTACTGCATCTATTACAGGAGCCTATATTGCTGTGTACATGGCATTCAAAAAGTTGGTAGGTGAACGTAAACTTCCCGCTATTCCTTTAATAGATGAAGTAGCCGCAATTTCTTGTGGAATTTATCAAGGGGTTTCAGTACTAGATTTAGATTATATTGAAGACAGCGTAGCTGCAACAGATGCCAATTTTATTTTAACTGGACGGGGAAATATTGTCGAAATTCAAGCAACAGCAGAACAAGACCCCTTTGATGAGACAAGTTTTAATACGCTTTTTAGTTTGGCACGTAAAGGCACGCGAAAGCTTGTTGAAATGCAAAGGGAGGCTTTAAAGTCATTATAAAATTAATCTCCCGGAACTAAGTAAATGGCAAAAAACCTTAATCAACTCGAAATTGTTCTTGCCACTCATAATAGGGGGAAAATAAAAGAATTTGACTCTGCTCTAACACCTTTAGGTGTCAAGCTACTTTTCGTTAGCGATACACGTATAGATGAAGTTGAAGAAACAGGTGCAAGCTTTATTGAAAATGCTGTCCTTAAAGCCGCAGCTGCTAGCCGCCTTACAAACAAACCTGCACTCGCAGATGATTCTGGACTCATAATTCCAGCCTTGAATGGACATCCTGGTATAAATTCTAAGCGTTGGGCAGAAAGCTGTGGGGGATTTACTGCAGCCTTTACAAAACTTGAGTCTCTTTTAAAAAGCGTACCAGATAAAAGTGCCTATTTCGAATGCGCACTTGCCTTATATGGGCCCGAAGGGCTAAATAAAGTTTTCGTTGGGAAAATTCATGGGAATTTAACTTTTCCTCCACGTGGACTTAATGGATTCGGTTATGATTCAATCTTTATGCCTGAGGGATTTACACAAACATTTGGAGAAATGGATGCGCAGCAAAAACAAACCATTAGCCATAGAGCAAATGCTATTGAAAAGCTTATAAAAGCTTATCTTCAATGAAACAAAACCATTTTAAAGAAAAGTTTGGCATTTATATCCATTGGCCCTTTTGTATTTCAAAATGCCCCTATTGTGATTTCAATAGCCATGTGAGAGAAGCTATTAATAATCAACGTTGGCAAAATGCTTTACTTGCCGAAATGAGGTATTTTGTAAGCTGTACGCAGGGACGAACTGTTGAAAGTATTTTCTTTGGAGGTGGCACACCTTCTTTAATGGAACCCAAAACTGTGGCCACTTTGATTCATCAAGCATCGCAGTATTGGAACTTTAGCCCTAATCTTGAAATTACGCTTGAGGCAAATCCAAATTCCGTTGACACTCAAAGATTCCAAAACTTTAAAAGTGCAGGCATCAACCGAGTCTCCATTGGAATTCAATCTTTAGACAATCAAGCTCTCAGATTTCTTGGCCGCAAGCATAGCCGAGAGGAAGCAATCAAGGCAATTAGAACTGCTGCAAGCATCTTCGAGCGTTTTTCATTTGATTTAATTTATAGTCGCCCAAACCAATCAGTTGAAAGCTGGCGCAAAGAGCTTACAGAAGCTTTGAGCTACAGCCGAGATCATTTATCTCTTTATCAACTGACCATTGAGCCAGGCACAGCTTTTCACACTCTTCATCAACGAAAAGAGTTTGAATTACCTGATCAGGACCTAGGGGCAGATTTATATGAAATAACCCAAGAAATGCTGGAGAATGCAGGTATGCCAAGTTACGAGATTTCAAATCATGCGCGTCTTGGCTATGAGTGCCGCCATAACATGCTTTACTGGCGTTATCAGGATTATATAGGAATAGGACCAGGAGCTCATGGCCGGTTAAGCGTTAATGGCCAAAAAATTGCCACAAGATGTCTCAAAGCACCTGAAAACTGGCTTGAAACCGTAGAAAAAACTGGCCATGGGATTCATGAAGAAGTCATACTTAAGGATGAGGATAAAATTAATGAGATGTTGATGATGGGGTTACGTCTTGTAGAAGGGATTTCTATGGACAACTTTCAGGCACAAACTGGTTTCAACTTACTAAAAATTGTAAATCAACAGCAGCTTAAAAGACTAATTGATGGTGATTTTCTAATCATAAGTGAAGATTTCCTTAAAGCAACTCCAAGAGGGCGTCAATGCCTTAATTCAGTCTTAAGTGCTTTACTTTAAGTATAATTTTCCACACCAAAGGTAAGATTAAAGTGTCTTTTAAGAACCCTATCCACTTCCATCATAGACGCATCAATTCCCAGCTGATACATCGAAGTGATCCCATGCTCATGAACACCGCAAGGAATAATTCTTTGATAATAAGAAAGAGAAGGGTATACATTTCAAGCAATTCCATGAAAAGCAACCCATTTTCGCACGCGAATACCAATAGCGGCAATTTTATTTTCAGTACCTGATTGAGGATCAATGACCCACACCCCAACTCTATCCTTCCGACACTCAGCTTTAATTCCAAACTCAGCAAGCGTATTAATTAACCACTGCTCAAGGGTGACCACATAAGCGTGAATATCAAGTTTACGTTTTTGCAAATCCAACATTAAATAGGCAATTCTTTGCCCTGGTCCATGATATGTTACTTGGCCTCCACGCCCAGTGGAATAGATAGGACAAAGCGAACGATCCAAAATGTCATCAGGTTTTGCACTAGTGCCAGCCGTATACAATGAAGGATGTTCAAGTAACCAAACCAATTCCTGCTGATTTTTGGTACGGATTTCCTGAACCCGTTGTTCCATAAGCTTCAACGCATCAGGGTAAGCTACTAAGTGCTTAGCAACAGACCATTGAATTGAGATAACGTTTGGACTTGTGAGCTCTATAACATTTTCAACCATCGATTTAATTCACTCTAAAATTCATTCTTGCAAAACGTGCCTTTTTCAGAGTAAATACCATAGTTCAGTTTAATCTTGCGGTCGTGGCGGAATTGGTAGACGCGCAGCGTTGAGGTCGCTGTGGAGGAAACTCTGTGGAAGTTCGAGTCTTCTCGACCGCACCATTTCTAAGGTGTATGATTCAAAAAACTAAATTGCTTGGGAATCAATCCATTCAATAAGTGTGCTTTTTGGTTGTACCCCTGTTTTAGAGCCAATCAATTGTCCTCCCTTAAAAAGCATCAAAGTAGGGATGCTTTTAACTCCGTATTGAGACGGAGCCTCTTGATGATCATCAACATTAACCTTCACAACCTTTATAGTGCCAGCTTTTTCAATTGCAATTTCTTCAATAATGGGTGTTAGCATTTTGCAAGGTCCGCACCATTCAGCCCAAAAATCAACAAGTACAAGATCAGAGCCCTTTAAAACTTCAGCTTCAAAATTTTGATCCGTTACCTCGATTACACTCATATTTAAGACTCCTTTTTTAAAAGATAATTCTAGTTTAGAACGTTTTAGACTTTCTGTTCAAGTATGTTCATTTTGCTTACAAAAATTCTTTAAAGTACCGTTTTCATCGCAACTCAATATTGGCACTTGCAGCTTTTCCTTCAGCATCTAGCACTGTAATTGTATAAAATCCCGGTGTACCAGGCAACCAATCATATCTATGTTGCCATGAACGTGTTCCGGGGCGGCCGTTGATCATCCAAGTATAAGGACGCGTTCCCCCTGATACTTTAAATGGCAGCATTTTATATCCCTGTGCCATTTTTTCTCGTTCAATAATTGTTTCATGGACTGGAAAAAGCAATTGCGGAAGATTTTGAATGCGAAGAATTTCCTTTTGCGAAGATGCATATTTATTTGACCGCAACTTTAAGTATGATTGATGAGATTTTATGGTTTGTTGAATTTTAGAATTTCTAGGTTGATTTTCTGGAAGAAGTTGAAAGATTTTTTGAAGAATAGGAACAGCCAAGCTTAGACCGGTTTCTTGCCCCATTGAAGAGCCATCAGGGTGCCCGATCCATATACCAACTGTGAAATCCTTACTATATCCAAGAGCCCAGGCATCCCGATGGCCATAAGAAGTTCCCGTTTTAAATGCAATATTTACTGTACGCTGGAATCCTGCTGGGCCTCTATCTTCATGTTTTAAAATCTGAGTGATCTGCTCTGCAGCACGTTCACTTAGCAGTGGATAACTTGCAATATCTTTGTCAAAAATATTGTAATGAATAGGCTTTACAATTCCACCCCGTGCCAAACCCCCATATAGCATTACAAGCTGTTCAAGGGTCATTCCTAACCCTCCAAGGGCAATTGCTAATGTTGGCTTTGTAGCTTTATCATTAAATTTTGCATCTACCCCCACAGCTTTTAACTTGCCAAAAAACCGTAAAGGCCCCAATTGATTTAAAATACTTACAGCCGGTATATTAAGAGATAATTGGAGGGCTTCACGCACCGTCACCATCCCATGAAACTCTTTATCGAAATTACCAGGTGCATAGACACCAAAACGCATTCGGTCATCCAAAATCAAACTATTTGGGCTTACTAATCCATCCTCAAAAGCAAGACCATAAATGAAAGGCTTTAAAGTTGAACCTGGCGAACGATAGGCACAAATAAAATCAACTTGTCCATCTCGTTTTTCATCAAAAAATTCTCTTGAACCGACATAGGCTCTAACTTTATTTTCATGATGATCAACTACTAAGACGGCAATGTTGGCTTTTTGAGGCAGAGAGGCAATAGTTGACTTGACCACATTTTCAGTTATGAGCTGAATTTCTCTTTCAATTGTCGTGTGATGGGTGACTAAGCCAGGATAAGCCCGGCGCAATCTCCAGGATAAGTGAGGAACCAGACGTGAAAATTCTGCCCGTTGCTGTGGTAAAGCTTCAGTAATTGCAATTTTAAATTCTTCCGGTCCTAATATGTTCCGGCTAAGCATAGAGTTAAGTATATGAT
>JACVCA010000011.1 GCA_016742295.1 Alphaproteobacteria bacterium
CTATTAGAGCCTGTGAGAAAATCAGAAGCTCTGGGTTGCAAGCCTCAGCCATTTCCATATTTATTCGCACCAGCAAGTATCATAAGGGGCCGCAATATGCCAACACCCTTGTCAAAGAGTTTATCCTCCCCACCAATGATTCACGTTTGATCTTGCAAATTGTCTTAAATGCTCTCACCCAGCTTTATAAGCCAGGCTATGCTTATGCAAAAGCAGGTGTGTGCCTATTAGGATTGGCAAAGGTCAACACTCAAACGGCAGATCTCTTTGCGGTTTCACCTTCGCCAACATCTCAAAAGCTGATGCAAGCCATTGATCAGATCAATTCCTCTATGGGGCAACGCACCCTTATTTTCGGAGCTCAGGGGCTAACTCAAGCATGGAGTCCTAATGCCAATAAACGCAGCCCACGATACACTACAGTTTGGAAAGATATTCCTAACGTTAAATGAAGATAGATAAAATGCTTCCAGCTTGAAAGATAACTTCGACCTTTCCTAAACATCTGTGTCTTTCTTTATAGGAATGTGTGAAGGACTCGTCTTTAATTCAATAAATATAGGGAGCTTTTATACATAGAAATAGCCTTTTAAGCTTTGTTGCATTTTTAATATATGGTAGGGTGCTTTCATGATAACCTAATACAAGGTAATGAAAATGCTCCCCTATGCCGGCATTATATTTGATTGTGACGGTACCCTGATTGATTCCGAAGACCATCATCAATCAATCTTTGATACAGTCTCTCTTAAACATAACCTTCTAAAAAGAGACCCCTATAAGCACATAGGACTTTCTTTAAATGATCTATGGCCTCACCTGGGGGGTCATGAGCATCCTATCTTAACCTTTGAAGCTTGGGTTCAAGACATTGAAGACTGTTACTACTATAACAAAACTATATGCCCCCTAAGGCCTAATGTAAAACCCTTACTTAAAGAGCTTTATGATCAACCTGTCCGCCCTCGCCTTGGCTGTGCTTCAAATTCATCCAGGAAATATATACTAGACAACCTGGGAAGTCAGGGCGTGCTTCACTATCTTACTCTTATCTGTGCTCGGGGGGACGTTATACATCCTAAACCTCATCCTGAGCCTTATCTTACAATTTGTAAACATATGAAGGTTGATCCTGAAAAGTGTTTGGCAGTTGAAGATAGCCCTGCAGGCATCCAATCTGCAAAAGCTGCAGGGCTTACTGTCGTAGCCTTCCCGCATAAGTATACGCAAGATACTGACCTCAGCATGGCTGATTATATCATCAATGATATGCGCGAAGTGAGAAGTATTATAGGGTTACCTAAGGCTTTAACTGAAGCAGCTTGATGAAGGGAGAGCATCCAAAGTTATTGGTCTTAAGGGCTTCTACACTTTAATTTCGAAGGCTCTCCTTTCTGCATTTCGAAATGAAAACTACATGCAATTTGCATTCCTATTTGAAATGATTTAAACTCACATACGATGATGTGGTCATAAATATACTTCTGTGTGACCCTCAAGCCCACAGAAATTATACGATGATACATCAAAACTAAATATTAAGGCCAAGCCTTGAGAGTTTCACTAGCCAAACTAGAGGCTTATCTATCTGAAAGTTATCTATGCGCATATTCCTTATGGCTCCTTTATTAGCATGTTTAATGCTTGGTGCAACTTTCCAAAGCCCTTGCGTGGCCTGTGAGAAAGACACTGAAGAGTATGAGTCAGCTAAGAAACGTCAAAGGGTGAAGCCTTCTTCTTGTTTTGAATCACCTTCTTTAGCTATTAATCAATGGAACACTCTTCCAGAGGAAGTATGGCTTGATATCTTTGATCAATTAAGTTTCAGTAATCTTAGTAATGTGCAAAAGGTTTGCAGGCATTGGCATACCCTTGGTCGTGATGACACTCTTTCTTTGACCCAACAGATTTTAAGAAAACCACTTGCAGAAGTATTATGGAAACTTGAAGCTATAAAAAATGGCTCAGAAAGACTCAAACAAAGTATTACCACCCTTATCCTCAACCCAATTACATGCCAAAGGTTCTTTTCTTCACCTGATGCATTTTATAAATTGTTACGGGCACCTACCGTAATAGAGCTTATATTAAGGACTCCCTCCTTGTTTCCTCTCTTGTTTGGAAGCCAGTTAACAGCATCAGAGATTTATCAAGCTTTACCTCAACACGCCCTAGATGAAGATCAACAGACAAAGTTAGATGCTTATGCAAAAGCTATGCCTGTTTTTCCTTTCCAACAAAAGAAACTCTCAGAAGAGTTCGTTCATTATGCCAAGACTTATTCTTCTCATTATAAAGCCTTTTATTTACTTTCCCTTTTTAATATCCCGGCTGGCAAGCCTATGAAAGCTTTATTAAAGAGAATAAACAAAGAGGTTATCTCAGAGGAAATATATGAAAATACTAGTGAAGACCAAGCCATTTTTATTCCCCAGGGGATGGCTTATTTCACTGACCTACCCTCCGATATTGCATATAATATTGGAGA
The DNA here is from genome assembly GCA_016742295.1 of Alphaproteobacteria bacterium. GTDB lineage: Bacteria > Pseudomonadota > Alphaproteobacteria > JAGOMX01 > JAGOMX01 > JACVCA01. The sequence continues at coordinate 2,489 of JACVCA010000011.1, forward strand.
GTACTGCGATAAATGGGCAGAACGAAACTCAAATGACAGTACAAAGAGTGTATGGTTGGAGTTTGTTGAGATATTTTACCGTAAATCTGTCAGCCAAGGTCATGAAGCAGCTCTATACAACTTGGGAATGCATTTGGAGAGGCAAGGCAAGCTTGATGAAGCAGAAACCTTCTATCGCCAGGCTGCCCACCAAGGTTTTGCAGATGCTCAATGTAACTTAGGAGTAATGTTGGAGGAGCAAGGAAAACTTAATGAAGCAGAAACTTTCTATCGTCAGGCTGCTAGCCAAGGTTTTGCAGATGCTCAATACAACTTGGGATTACTTTTGAACGAGCAAGGCAAACTTGATGAAGCAGAAACCTTCTATCGCCAGGCTGCCAGCCAAGGGCTTGCTGAGGCTCAATGTAAGTTGGGAGATATGTTGGTAAAGCAAGGCAAGCTTGATGAAGCAGAAACCTTCTATCGCCAGGCTGCCAGCCAAGGGTATGTACGCGCTCAATACAACTTGGGAGTAATGCTAGTAATGCAAAGCAAGCTTGATGAAGCGGAAACTTTCTATCGCCAGGCTGCCAACCAAGGGTATGCATGGGCTCAATGCAACTTAGGAATGCATTTGGAGAGGCAAGGCAAGCTTGATGAAGCGAAAACCTTCTATCTCCAATCTGCTAGCCAAGGGTATGCATATGCTCAATGTAAGTTGGGGGTGCTTTTGGAAGAGCAAGGCAAACTTGATGAGGCAGAAACCTTCTATCGCCAGGCTGCTAACCAAGGGTTTGCAGATGCTCAATACAACCTGGGATTACTTTTGGAGGAGCAAGGCAAACTTGATGAGGCAGAAACTTTCTATCGCCAGGCTGTCAACCAAGGCCTTGCTGAGGCTCAATGTAAGTTGGGATTTTGTTTAGAAAAGAAGGGTAATTTTGAGGAAGCTATCATAAATTATGAAAAAGCGGTAAAGCAAGGGGATGAGTTTTCCTGCCTTAGCATAGCTTACCTTCTCAAAACCCAACCGAAGCTTTTTCAAATATCATCAGAAGAGTTAAATCACAGAATTACTCAACTACGCGAACAAGGTAAAGATAGTCTGGAGAATTGGTCTAAAGAGCGGAGTTTAGATGAAATACAGTTTGGAAAAATGCCTGCTCAGAAAACTAATCCTCAATAGGTAATGCTTATAGCGGTTTACATTTTGCAGCCCTGATCTTTCTTTGAACTTTCATCAATATAATATGGCACTGTTAACAAAGTATGATATGTGGCATATTTTTTGAGATGTTACAACAAAGGCTCTTCATAGATGGATACACGCTTATTTCCTCTCTCTCATCAGTTTTTCACAAATACAATAGAACCTCTGATCTCTGCTCATTTCAAACGACCTGGCAGGCCTCCTAAGGGAGGACATTATCGTTTCTTTTGCAGCGTTCTTTACACAACATTAGAAGAAATAATTTCTGAACAAGTAAAAAGAACAAATACGTATTCTTGGAGCTTTAGAGAATCGCAAGCTCTTAGCTTTTCTGATAAATTTACAGTTCATGTTGAAGCAAAAGCAAGTTTTCTCGGGCTTGTGGATGCTAAAGCAGAAGCAACTAACGTATTTACCTGGGATTGGAAGAAAGAAAGAGAACAAACTAAAAGTAAGATAGAGACAGAAGAGAAAACTCATAAAATTCAGAAAAAAGTAAAAGTTCCACCCTATACTTCCATTAAAGCCAGCTCAATGATTAATTGGATTAACGATGCAGAAATTCCTTTTACAGCGTCATTAGAAATTACCGGGCGTGCAGATAGAGCTACAAAACAAGGTGGGATTGTCCCTCGAGTTCCGGTGAGTGCAAGTATTGTTGAATACTTACTAACCCAAGAAGGGTATCAGGGTCAAATTACTTCTAGAACTAGTAAAGCAGTTTTTGCTGAGATAGCAGGAATCTTAAAAGTAGATGCAGGATTTGAAACAACCTTTGCAACTCAACCCCTAGGGTCAGTTGGTCAAAGTTCTTCAGGTAGTTCTCAGATTTATTCCGTCACAAAAGATGATTCAAATAATGAAGAAAATACAATTGGAGCGAGAGCTTCTACAAGTTCTGAAATAATCCATCCATCTGAAGATAAGAAGAAAAAGCCAGTACCAGGAGATTGCATTATTTCTTGAAGAATTAGCTCAAATATTATGTGTGCGAGTTTTTTCAAATCTCTAAAGTCTTTGTGGCGTAAATCATCTCGCAGATCGCTCTCTGCCTTTAGTGTAAAGGTTTAAACTTACTTTAATGGTCTGTAAAGCACTATTGCAAAAATAATTTTTGTAATAGTGCCTTTGTTTTAACCTGTATTTGCGGAGACACGAATTCTTATCTTCAGAGTCATAGTTGTATTAGTTAAGATTTTACAACCTTAAAAGAGAGTTTAATTTTTTTAGGTCTTTTCAGGCGCTTTCTTTACTCTCCACATCTCTGAGGTCTTTGAAGGTTTAGAGGAAACAGGAGGATTTTTGGCTCCTGCTGCTGGTTTAGGTGTAGAGGGTTTTATAGCTCTCTTGGTCCATGTTGCAGAAGATTTTGGCTGTGTGGAAGTTCCTGTTGTCCCCTTTGCTGGTAATGTAGGAGCTTTTAGAGAGGGTAATTTCGGGGTTTGTAGCGTTAGGGGTGGGGCATTTCTTGGCTTCTGTTTAGCTAATGGTGCTTTAGGTGCAGTTATTTGAGGAGAGGGTGCTGTACTCGCCTTTTTCTTAAGTTTATTTGCTTTGCTATAATACTTGTGTGCAGCTTTATCCTCTCCTCTTGCTGAGTGATAACGCCCTAAAGCTCTACAGGCCTGAATATTCCCCATAACAGCAGCTTCTTTGTAAGCTTTATAATCTTCAGGGGTTCTGATATCGGTTCGGAAATTGTTATTAACGCCCTTTTGTTGCTTAGGGTTTCGATTATTTCCTCTTGATTTTTTGCTGTCCTTATTATTTAAGGGTCTTTGCTTATTAGAAGTAACTTGTTTTGAGGATGATGAAATTGTAACCTTAGCTGCTTGAGGAGTTGAAAGCGCAATTTCTTCATTTTTCTCTGTAGGCAAATCATCCCCTTCTTCTTCATAAAACCAAGTTAGATGAAGAGCATTTTCCTCAGTCTTTGGTTGTAATGTGCTTGAAAATTGATGCTGATAAAAGAGCTGGACTACGGATTTAGCAAATAAGGTATCAAAATATGAAGAAGGTTGTTTCCGTTGATGCGTAATAATCAATCGATCTTGACCAGCCTTGTCGGTTTCTAAAACACTCCTAATAATGCGCTCAATATGTTGTTCTTCAGAGTTGCCATTTAGAACTAACCTTTGCGGTTTATGCAGCATTACTATGTAACCGCCGTCACCGTAAGGCATATATTTCTTAATTAACGGTTTTAGCTCTGGCCTCTCTGCCCATTTTTCAAAACTCTTATGCAACACTCCCCTACTTCCGTTGGAGTTAACGTGATTGCCACGACCTGTAATGATTTTGCATTCGCTATCAAAGTTATCATATCTTTCTTCAATAAATCCGACAACTTGTACGAACGCTTCTTCATATGCCATCTCATGCAGGTCTAGGGTCGTTCTTTTGTCATTATTGAAACAAAGATAAATGCGGTTTTCTTTTGGTTCAATAATAGTGGCAAGGTTACCAAATTCTTTAAAAAACCATCTTGATAAATTGTTATTATCGTAAGTGTAGAGCTCATTAAGTGTAAAAGATGCTTTTGGATTGAGCTCAAACACAAAAGTCACATACGGATGTGTTACCTTTGTGAGCATCGATGAAACAGTCTTTTTAACTTCTGCAAAGCATGAAGGGAGGGTAGCTCCTTGCAGCATGATAGGCTTAACAAGTATTTTATCTTGGTAACCGTACTTGCCTTCTTCAAAATCTTCTTTTCTAAAACCGGCTCGAACCATAAGATTGTAAAAAGTTAGAGGATTCACTCGGAATTCATCTAACCATCCTCCGTGAAAATGGTAGGCAAACGATTCCCGCGCTTCAATTTCTTTGTGAGCATAGTTTTTGATGTAAAGCTCCATAAAGTAAATCTCTGCAAAACCTTTTTCAGATTTTGCACCTTCAGAACCTTTGTTTCGACCCCCAATAGCAACCGGATACTTATGTGATGTGAGATGATCTGTTTGCCATTCAACATAATTAGGAAAAGTAGCTCCTAGAACTTTATAACGAAATGTACGCTCTTCATATGGAACTTCTTTAACGGTTTTTTGAATAAGATAATCAAGATATGGCTTTATGTGATCCCAAGAAGCTGTTTCAAAAGTGATACATTTGGCTTCGGGGTCTATATTTAAGAGTTTTGAAATTTGGTCTGCAAGTTGCAGAGATCGATTCCGGCCTTGTTCTTGAATAGAAGCTTTTTGGTTAAGATCGAGAGCATAGCAAAGATCCTTAACAGCTGCGGAAGGTGAGGATTCAAGTATATGATCCATTTCTTGAGCAGCTTCTAAGAAGTTTTCTTGTGCCTCCAATGCTTTTATTTTTTCTCGTAAAAGCTCCCCTTCCGTGAGTTGTTCTATATTTTGAAAGCAAGAGGTAGATCTTACAATCGAAGCAGCTTCTCCAGCTTCTTTTTCTTTCTCATCCTCACTTGACCATAAAGGAGCTGTTCCTGCTAAGCATAATAAAGAAGAAAGAAGAGCGAGGCGTTTTAAAGGACATCTTAAATTTTTAGAATAAGAATGAAGATTAGAGGAGGTGGAAAGCTGTTGAAGAAGGTTTTGCATATTATTATTCCTTTTTTAAAGGTTGGTAACGTCAAGAACGTTTTGCGAAACCGATTTCAAATTATAGTTTAAATATGCGAAAAATACCATAGGGTAAAAAATAGGTAAGATTGTGTACTAATCCTGGGGAACTTGCTCTTATAGACTTCAAGCCTATTTATGATTTTTCAGCTAACTTTCCTTTGACACATATCGCTGTTTGATTTACCCTTAAACAGATTAAAAATAAGATGTAAGATCATATGCATTCTGCAATCATTTTTAATTTCTTCCCTTCATTTAAGCTTCGATTCTTTATTGCAATTGTAAAAACTTATCTATCAACCCCCGAAAAGCTTCCAGCTCAACACAAATCTATTAAAAAAGGTGAGCAATATGAATCAATTTCTCCAAAAGCTATCTTTCTTTACTCTTCACCAGAACCGGAGTCTCAAACGAACTTCAATAACTATCTTCACATTTCCTAAAGTGATAACTAAAAAAATAAAAAGAAGCCTCAAAAAATTACCCAAAATAACCATTAAATCGAAAAGCTCAAACCATTTACTAAGCTCTCTCTTATCTTCATTATTCTTATTCATGTCCGATTGTACAATTGCATCAGAATTTCCTGAAAAGGAGAACGCGTACCACTCACGATCTAATTCATTTAGTCGCAAAGAATCTCATTCTCAGCCCTCAACAAGTCAATCTCAATTAACCTTTCGTTCAGATCGTTATAGACCGTATTCAGTTAGGCAACGCGAACCCCTTCATGAGAGGCAATTTGAGGTAAAAGAGGCACCTAGATACAGAGAATCAAGCTCAGAGCAGAGTGAGGATTTAAGCGCTTACAAAAAGTATAAAAGAAGCCATAAAGATCAACATAAAAGTCTTACGACTCGTTCTCGGTTTGTAATAGGTGAGATTTGCCCTCTTATAAGATGGGTTAATGAGCTTGGGTGTTACTATGGAAACAAACGTTCTTCACTGACTATAAATATTTCTGCAGACATCCATGAGAGATTGGCTCTAACAGGTAATTCTATTAAAGCTTGCTGTGCAATATTTGAACCTAAATCTGCTACAAGAAATATTCTTGTACCTTATATGAGTTTTCTCGCCAAGAATGGATCCTCTTATGAATATAAAGGGAGTTATTTATATTTCAGGGGTGACAGTAACCCGTTAGCATTTATAAGTGGTCCATATGATTATCCTGATGCAGAGGAGTTATATAGAGATTTTACAGCAGCTAATAGGAATATATATAGACAAAAAGGTATGATTCTTCCTGCTCATATTAATTTAGTAGCAGGAAATAAGCTTTCAAGGTATCTTAATAAAGATTTTAATAACCTTAATGATCAAGCTGATAGGAGAAAGTGTCCAAGGCCTTATAACTTTCATACTGAAGAATGGTTCCATGAAGTTTTGAATGCTGATCCTTCAATAGTTACAAATACCATTATAGCGAACCTAGAGCGGGGTTCTAAAGTTTGTTCAATTATTTTTGATATTTATTCGTGGCAAGATGCTTGTGAAGATTGTCAGATAAAATTCAAGCAGGAATTGTTTCAAAGAAGTACGATACAGAAACTCGAAGGAATTCTAAAAGCACAAGGCTTAAGTCTTCCGCGTAATGGCCTCAAAATTGTCTATAGAATTAGTTCAGAAAGACCTTATCATTCTGATATTCATAACTATGAGCTTAGAAAGGCTGGAGGAGGGTATGGTATAGAAAATGGTTTTGATATTAAAGCCATTGGGCCTGCTCAAGTCACTCTATGCACAAGACAAAACTCTACTTATCCAGGGGTTTTAGAAGACATATCTCTTTTTAGTGAGAAGGTAGCCTCGAAAGATTGAAAATTATAACTCTGAACTCAATTATAATTCCAATCAATCAGAGAGCACCGTCAAGTGATTTGGTTCTTAGAGTTAGGACTGCCTTAACGTCAAAGAAATGCTAGGGTTTTTGTGCTTTTAAATTAGTCTAGTTGTTTATATTAAATCATGATTTTTTCAAAGTTTGAATAAAATCAACTTTAGGAGAGAGGTATGAGGAAAAGGTTCAGCTTATATATTCTAATATTTTTGTATGCTCCTTTGCTATATGCGAGTGAAGAGCGGGATAGATCTTTTTCTAGGGCTCATTATGCATGTTTTAAGGAGGCCTTAGATTATGATTTTTCTGATCATAATTTACTTCAACAAGCATGTTCTCCCCGCACTTTAGAATTTGAGCGCCTCGAGTTTCTAGGAGATAGAGTCTTAGGATTTTCAGTTGTAAATTTACTTTACCTGCAGTATCCCTCAGCACGTCTTCCACAGTATACTAAATATTTTGAGCAGCTTGTTTCGAACAGCATGTTAGCCAAGATTTATAATAGCCTTAATATTCCTATCTCTTTAATCACATGCGAAGCCTATAAACCACCATTAAATGGCCAAATTTCGAAAAAAACATCTTCTGATATTATCGAGGCTCTTATAGGGGCCATTTATTTAGATAAAGGCATGGAAGCAGCTCAAGCCTGTGTGCAGAAGCTTTATTCTCAATTCTTTGATTTTAACCCATCTAATCAATTTATTCCTTCAGTTCCCCTCTTGAATAGAAGACAATTAAATACCGACTTTACCTTTCTTCAAAAACACATTTCATATAATTTTAACAATATTCTACTTTTACAAACTGCGTTTGTGCACTCAAGTGCTAGAGGTGCAGATTTTGAAAAGTTAGCTTTTTTTGGAAGCAAGTTACTTGCAGTAGTTGTTGCAAAGCATCTATTTGATATAAATTTTATAGCTGATGAAGGAACTTTGACGAGCGCTTTTATTACTGAAATAGAAGTCTCTAAAATACAGAAAGTATTTGAAGCTTGGCGTTTAGGACAATTTCTAGTTAGAAATGAAGGAGGTCTTTCAAGCCTGCTGCAATCAAATCATACTGCTCCACGTATAGCTTCCCATACTCTCCAAGCACTTCTTGGCGCTATTTATTTTGATGCTGATTGGTTATCTGCTGAGAAAGTTACAAGCCGACTTCTTTTTTCAGAGTCTCCTAAAGGATACTCCCCACAAGAAATTATAAGGGAAAGGTTAAGAGCACGCTTGCGAGAATCAACGCCAGCAGAAAAAAGTACGAATCTTGATTTAACAAACACAAAAGGGTGTCCGGTATTAGGAGAGAAAGAAGTTGCGCTCCCTCCGATAAGTTGGCCTTCTGAGAAAGTTACAAGCCGGCGTCTTTTTTCCGAAACTTTGAAGCAAACAGAACACCCCAAGGAAGAAATAATAAGAGAGAGGTCAAGAATACGCTTGCGAGGACAACCGCTAGCAGAAAAAAGTAAGGGTCTTGATTTAACAAATACAAAAGAATGGCCGGTATTAGGGGAGAAAGAAGTTACTCCTCCTCCGATAAGTTGGCCTACTAGTAGAAATTATAAAGTTGCTCATAGGAGAGTAGATAAGATTAAGCCTCCTAAGACGGAAGAATGGCCAGCTTTAAGGAGAGAACAATTTACGAACCTTGAAACTAGTCAAAGGTTTAATAGGAGAAATTCTGATCTAACCAAGTAGGCTTTTTATTATTTTTTTATCTAATACGCTTAATCTCAACGTTATCTAATTTAAGCTTGTTCCATATTTTATCAGCAGTATATATTGGCAGTTGCATTTTCTGCCCTAAAGCAATACAAGCTCTATCAGCCAGGGAAAGTCCATAGACTTTAGTAGCTTCCCATAAGCCTGCAGCAGATAAAGCAAGTTGCTGATCAAAAGGTATTATCTCCCTAACATTTTCATTAATAAGCCCGTTAATCGCTTCAAGAGGCATGCCTAGTCGACACATAACAGTTGCAACTTCACAAGCATTTACAGAAGAGATAACAGATTTAGGTAATAAAGATTCAAGTTCCTCTAAAGGTGTAGATTCATCTTTAAGGAATGCTAATAAAGCAGAAGCATCAATAACAGCTTTATACATCTTTTTTAGCTTCCTCACGTCGACTTTCAAGGAGAAGAGAGACGAGATCTAAGTTTTCCGTATTATATTGTTTTACAAGTTGCCTTGCCCGGGTAAGAGATTGTTTAAAGGTTCTGACCTTAAGTTCAGCTCCTTCTTGATAGAGGAGCACTTCTTCTCCTGGTTCAAGATGAAGAACTTTACGAAAGGAAGCAGGTATATGAAGACGCCCATTTTTATCTATATAAGATTTTACTGTTTCCATGGATAAAACTTTATTTACAAATTATAGGAAAATTCTAGCATGACAGAATTTAAATGTAAATTTATTTGAAATCCACTTTATGCTAAATTTCTATAATCTTAAAAATATTAAAAATTTATTCAAACTACCATTTAACTAAAATGAGCATAAACTTAAAATGAGCATATTTTATTATCTTTGTACGTTCTACTTAATCCATTCTATCTCAACAATAAATATCTATTTATTGTTAAGTCCAATAATCCTGAGCGCTGTAGAAGGGAAGGACTTGACAGCAAGTTCTGATTCCACAATAATACCCTCAATATCAATTTATATTGTGAGATTTTTACATGGCCGGCAAACAAGCAAAAATTTTATCTCAACGTGAAATTGGACAGGTCTTGGGTCATATCAGGGGAGGGAGGTATCCATTAAGAAATGAAGTGATGTTCCTCCTTTCTGTTAAAGCAGGATTAAGAGCTAAGGAGATTTCTTGTCTGACTTGGTCTATGGTTACTGATGCTTCAGGACAGATTGGGGAAGTAATTCATTTACCAGATAACTCTTCAAAAGGAAAGTCTGGGCGTATCATTCCTTTAAACTTGCAGTTAAAACAAGCCCTCATTGATCTATATCAATCTCTTTCTCCTACATCTGATCAATATATTATTCCCAGTGAACGGGGTCCTAAGATGCTGCCTTGTAATATTTCTCATTGGTTTAAAGGAGTATTTAAAGCCTTACGCTTAGAAGGCTGTTCAAGTCACTCAGGTCGCAGAACATTTGTGACCAATGCTGCAAGAAGGATTATTGAAGTAGGAGGTTCTTTAAGAGATGTCCAACAGCTTGCAGGTCATACCTCTTTGCAAATGACCCAGAGCTATATTGAAGGTGACAGTGAAGCCAAGCGTAAAGTCGTGCAGTTAATTTAAAAAGAATTAATTAGCTTAAATAAATTTACCAAACTAAAACTTTAATTTTTAAAAGAGCTTTTTTAGGGTAATTTGAAGCTAATGTAATAATAGAAGCAGAAAGAGCGATATGGAAGACAACACACTTATTATATTTAAAGGGAAAAATATCCGCCGTCTTTTGTATAGGAATGAATGGTGGTTTTCTGTAGTGGATGTGGTTGCGGCGCTTACTAATAGTCCGCGTGCTCGCACTTATTGGACAGATTTAAAAAGAAGAGTGTCTGAAGATGAGGGATTTACTGAGTTGCACGCAAAATGCGTGCAACTGAAGTTAAAGTCCTCAGATGGCAAAATGTATGCCACTGATTGCGCAAATACTGAAACTCTTTTTCGCCTTATCCAATCAATACCTTCACCTAAAGCAGAACCCTTTAAACTCTGGTTAGCTAAAGTTGGCTATGACCGTGTTAAAGAAATTGAAGATCCTGAGTTAGCTACAAAACGAACTCTCGATCTTTATAAGGCTAAGGGATATTCTGATCAATGGATTGACGCACGCATGCGTGGTATTGCAGTGCATGATAAGCTTACGGATGAATGGGATAATCGAGGCATTAAAGAAGATAAAGAATATGCCATCCTCACAGCAGAAATTGCAAAAGCAACTTTTGGAATGACGCCTAGTCAGCATAAAAAATATAAAGGATTGCAAAGCGAAAATCTTCGTGATCATATGAGTGATTTAGAGCTTATATTCTCAATGCTTGGTGAAGCTTCAACTACAAAAATTGCAAGAGAAAAGGATGCTCAAGGATTTAAAGAAAACAAAGATGCAGCCATTAGAGGCGGAAGAGTAGCAGGGATTGCAAGAAAGCAACTTGAATTGGAAGGGGGTGAAAAAGTTGTATCAAAAGATAACTTCTTACCTTTGAAAAAGACCAAGAAGATACAATAGACTATTCCGGACTTTGTTATATACGGCCTGTAACTTGCAGGAATAAATGGCACTATTTGTGCAACATTATTTGTCATCCAGTAGGTAAGCTCAAGAAGTAGGCATTATAAAGGTGCACGGTTAGTATCCGTAAATCACCTGTTTTCCGTTCACAAGGGATAACAGACTTGTACAGGATGTTTATAGGAATCTAAAGGCAAAAATAGAAAATCAAATACAGCTCATATAGGCTGCGCTTGATAATTTGGTGGGAGCTCAAGAGGAAGTAAAGTTGGATGTTAAAAATATCAGCACCATTCCTGGTATTGGTAAAATGACAGCTATAGCTATATTTCCTCGCTATTGTGGCCAAAACCATAATTCGATTTTAAAAGCCTTTTCTTAAAAGCTCGCAAAAACAGAAAAGCACACTATGGTTATAATTGGAGCTATAATGCGCAAACTTCTTCATTGAGCTTCCCCCGTATAATGTATCCAGATTTAGGTTAGCATATTCTACTCCAACTCCCAATAGACAAGTAAAACAGAGCAACTGGAAGGGCAAATATTTATTGGTCTTTACCCTAGACATAGGGGTCATGTTACTGTTAGAGTGAAGCGTTATAATAATAAAAAGGAGGTACTTATGCGTTCATTTTATAAAAAGATAGGAATTGTAATCCAAACTTGCTTTATTTTACTTTCCCCCGTCGCAGTAGCTATGGAGGGTCCTACAGATTCGAGTTCACCTACCAGGAGAACTACTCATCCTTCCTCTTACAACAATTATGTTGTAGATATCCTTGATAAGGTGCTGGGGTCGGAGGGTCAGGAACATACAGTCAAATGGTGCATATACCACAATGAGCTTAATGTTACACCTGGTCAATGCTGGGCAGGTAATGCCAGTTTGCGTGATGATATTATGCCTACCCATATATTGGGGAATGGATTGTATAGGTTACGAGATAATATAAATGCTTTAAAACAGGAGTACCTTCCTTCAAGCTTTCAATTTTCTGGTGCCATTTTAGATATTGAATTTGATACAGGTGTATTTGATAGGTTAGTACAACAAAAAACACAGCCTAGTTTTATAGTATCCAGGACTGTAAATAATCCACTAGGTAGTAACGCAACTACATCTCACAGTTTTACATATACGGCGAGTGTGCAAGAATCAATATCGTTAAGTTTTGAGAGTTCAAAAAAACAAATGTTAGAGAGATTCAGTGAATTACGTATTTCTAATTCTAGTACAACCCACGTACAGGGCGAAGCAAGCGCTTCTCTGTTTGGTCTCATTGATCTTAGTAGTAGTATATCCCATATTTCAAATAAAACAGCAAGCTCAAAAGATCAAACGAGAACTAGAGTAGCAAGCCTGACAAAAAGCGGGGAAACTGTTACAATTTCTAGTGACACTTCGTACCATATTAATAATACACTTACTGCTCAACCTGGTGCCCATATAAAACAAAATTGGTTTGTCAATGTTATTAAGGGCTTAAGCATTCCTTTTGAAGCAAGATTACTTGTTCGAGCAACAAGGAAAAGTAATAGTGGGGTTTGCACAGCAGACAAAATCATAGAGCTTCTTCAAATGGGGTATGGAGTTGAAGCTACAGACATTTCTGCTAAAGATGCTACATCAATATTATGCAAAGCAAGTGGAAGTATGGCTGTTTCTTTGGGGTTGGATATTGAAGATTTTATAAAGAATTTGTAATATAATTGTAAAGGCGTAGGCAACCGCTATTCTTTAAAGGACTAAGATCCTGTATAGTATTTACGATGCCAGCCCTAGGTTTTAAGTTAGCTCTTTTTGAAGTGGCTTCCAATAAGGGAGAAACTGAAATTAGAACTACCTAATAAGAGCGATTTTTCTTTGAGAAAAATCGCTCTTTCCATTAAAAAAATAACAAAGATTATAGGATTCCATGCATAGCAATGAGCGCCGTCATATATGCTTATATAACACGCCCTTTAAGGGATATATAACAGCTTGAGGGTATACCTCATTGCAGATGATGACCTAGAGCTATATTGAAGGTGATAGCAAAGCTAAACGGAAAGTCGTGCAACTTATTTAAATAAAAAATACTAGCGCGCCGTTTCGATCAAGAAGCGATGGCTATCGCTTCTTGATCGAAACAGCGCTAACCTAAATCTGAAGGTACTATAGGGGGAAGGTCAATTAGCCGTGAGACACTCTATCAATATTTGAGGAGTAACTAACATTTAAAAGAAGAGAAGATAGATAGTTAAAATTAAGCTATATTTTGGCACCGTCAAGTTAACTCACCCAGGTTAAAACGGGCCTTGATTTGGAAAATTTAGGCGCAAAGAAGCTGTTGAGCTGCTTCTATCCAGATAGCACAACCAGCTGCAAAGGCGGCTTTTCGTTCAGGAGCTTTATTTACATAACGACCAACATCAACAGCAAAAAGATTACGAATCTTTCCCATTAAGGACAGCATTTTCTGGGCACCTTTGGGAGATTTAAACTTAATCAAGCATTTTTCTTTCCGACGGGTAGGCTGGTGGGCATTTTCTGCGCGATTGTTTAGTCTTTTATGAGTCCGATGCTCGGTCTGACGGCACATGAATTTTATAGGCTTTCGGTAGCTTCTCAGTTTATCTGTTACTATGACTCGGGGTGATGGATAACTTCTCAGCAACCGGCTTAAAAACCGAATCGCTGCTTTTTTATTGCGGTGTTTTTGAAGAAGAACATTAAGCTCATATCCATCAGAATCTACAGCACGCCATAAGATAAAAAATTCCCCATTAATCTTCACAGTCATTTCATCAAGATGCCATTTATCAGCAGGAGTTCTCTCCCGTTTTTTGATGACATCTCGAAAATGGTTTGAGAACTTGATACTCCAGGATCGAATAGTTTCATGGCTTACTTGTATGCCTCGAAAAGCAAGTTGCTCTTCAATATCCCGGTAGCTGTTATTAAAGCGGTGATAAATCCATACAGCTTGGTTAATAATAGATACAGGAAAACGGTGGCGATAGGGAGCGGCTGTTAAAGACATATTTATCTCTTCTAAAATTTTCTACTACTTTAACATACCTGCTTTATACTTTAAAGTTAACTTGACGGGGCCCGGGTGACAGCTTCACAGATTGCTTCTGAATCATTAAAATCATTCTTGTTGGTTTTGACATAAGGCTTTACATACTGTGGATTCATCAGCCTAACTTCATGACCAAAAGACGCAAACTTACGTGCCC
>JACVCA010000298.1 GCA_016742295.1 Alphaproteobacteria bacterium
ATTTTCTCCTTTAATATTGCGATGTGATAATATTATTATTAGTTTTAAGTAGTTTAAAAAACATAAACATTGGATATTTATGCGAGATCCCAAAGGGAAAATTATCGTTGATAACTTATGAATTTTTCTATCCTGAAGCAAAGCTTGAGATAATTTTCAAATACTACATAAAGTTATGAAAAAATAGAAAAGCAAAACCATATAAAATAATACGGGTAAACTGTTCTTTCCGTTCTTCGCTCAACACTCCTCTTCGTCCAGATGGGAATGACGATGAATGAGGCTGGGGGGGTGAATGCTTGTGGTTTTCAAATTGTCACTCCTGATAATATCTATTTTCCAAGAGCCGTATTTACTCTATAATGCCGAAAACTTAAATTTAACAGTGTAAAGCAATTCTTGATTTCAGATGGGTCTTCCTAAAAATGAAGCTAAACTTCCAAAATAACATCATACCTTTTAAACTCATGACATTTCTCCGTCAAAGAATTATCTCCTTGATCGCGCTTGTTGTTCTTTTGATGATCTTTTCAGTAGTTTATGTTTTGAAGGGGGGTGGAAAAAATAAGAGCCATGGGGCAGGGGGTTTTTCTATACCTATAGAAGCCAGCAAAATTCAGATGCGGGATGTTGAAGATTCTGTTGTCACAATAGGTACTCTTAATGCCAATGAATCCATTATTATACGCCCTGAAGTGATAGGTCGAATCAAGCAAATTTTATTCAAAGAAGGGGAGCCTGTCGAAAAAGGTAGAGCACTTATTTTACTCGAGGATGAAGTTGCACATGCGGAGCTTGAAGATGCTAAGGCTAATTTTATGCTGGCCAAATCCAATCATCAGCGCATCAAAAAACTTTATAGTAAGAACTTCAATTCCGGAGCTTCTTATGATGAGGCGCAAGCAGATTTGATGAAAGCACAAGCTCAAGTTGCTATCAAACAAGCCATCCTTAAAAAAACAAAAATTGAAGCCCCCTTCGAAGGGATTATTGGCCTGCGTACAGCAAGCCCAGGAGATTATGTTCAGCCCGGTCAAGATCTTGTGAATTTAGAAGATATTTCTCCAATCAAGATTGATTTTACTCTTCCAGAGGTATATGCAACCCAGATAAAAAATGGTCAATCTATTGAATTTACGACCGATACTTTGGCAGGTCAAACCTATAAAGGCACTGTTTATGCTATCAATCCTAAGCTTGATAAGGATGGACGAAGCGTTTGTATAAGAGCTCGAGCCTCCAATGATCAAAATTTACTACGTCCAGGAATGTTTGTTAAAGTGAATGTAATTCTCAAAAAACGTTTAAATAGCTTACTTGTAGCTGAAGAAGCTATTGTCCCGATCGGGAACGATCAATTTGTATATCTTGTAAAAGACAATAAAGTACAATTTACGAAAGTGGAGCTGGGATTAAGAAAAGATGGCAAGGTTGAAATTTTAAAAGGCCTGAAGGCCGGAGATGTTGTCGTGACGGCAGGGCAGCTCAAGTTACAAGACGGAGCACCGGTTACAATCCAGGTTGAAAGTAAGTAAGATGGTATTATCTGATCTTTGTATTCGTAGACCAGTTTTTACTATTGTCATAAATCTTTTGGTGGTTTTGATAGGCTTCATGGCCTATCAACATTTATCATTACGAGAATATCCCCATATTGATGAACCTGTTGTCACGGTTGAAACTATGTATCCGGGGGCAAGTGCTGAGATTATTGAAAGTCAGATTACCACAC